>CAMVAG010000005.1 GCA_947165405.1 uncultured Selenomonadales bacterium | reverse complement strand
TTTCGGAGGAAGAAATGCTTTACAGAACGCTGATGTTGATGAGCAGAATAATACGGCTCTTGCCCTACGATTTGCTTTTGGCTTTGGGGGAGATGTTCGGGCATTTGTATTATCGGCTCGTCAAAAAGCAGCGAGAACGGGCGGTCGCGCAGATGATGCCCGCGCTGAACGTTTCGGAGGAGGAAGCTCGAAAACTCGTCAAAGAATCTTTCGTGAATTTGGCACGCAACATGCTCGATATTTTGTACATGCCCAACCTCAACGAAAAAAATTTGTCGGAGTACATAGAGATTGACCACTTGGAACGAATGCGCACGGCACTTTTGGGCGGACAAGGCGTCGTAGTTTTGACGGGGCATATCGGCACATGGGAATGGTTGAGCGCGGCCTTTTCGCTGAACGGAATGCCCGTGACCGCAATCGCCAAACTTCAACCGAATGCCGAATATTCGCGGGTGCTTGACGATTTGCGGGCGACGATTCACGTTGAAATTTTTAATCGCGGCACAAACGAATTGCGGGCTGCGGGACGAGCACTCAAGGACGGAAAAATTTTGGGTTTCCTCGCCGACCAAGACGCCGGCCCCGGCGGAGCCTTCATAAAATTTTTGGGCAAGACAGCTTCGACGCCTTTGGGTCCTGCCGTTTTCGCAAGGAGATTCAACGCGCCCGTTTTGCCGGCTTTTATCCTTCGCAAGGAAAACGGACGGCACCTCGTGAAAATCGGAGAGATAATGTATTTCGAAGACACGGGAGACACCGACGCCGACTTGTTGCGTTTCACGGAAAAGATGACTAAAATTTTGGAGGAAGTCATTCGCGAAAACCCGACGCAGTGGCTGTGGTTTCAGAAGCGATGGAACACGCCGCCCGAAATGCAAAAGACAAACAAACACCACACGGTGAAGAGTCGCAGAAAGGTTAAAGAGGAATAATCATGAGCACACGTGAAAAAATTTTGGCAGCAACGGTTGTGATTTTTTTTGTGTGCTTAGTCGTGTGGGTCGTGAGGACAACGCCCACTGCGCCGCCGCCGATAGAAAAAGTCGCGCCGCCGACCGTCATGGAATACGAGGGCAACACCTTGACCGAAGAAAAAGACGGCAAAATACTTTGGGAGCTTACTTGTGACAAAATGCGCGTCGATTCCTTGACGCAAGACATGGAGCTTATAAACGTCAGAGGAAAATTTTATGACGATGAGGATGTTTGGGACTTGACGGCAAAGCGCGCCATTTACGACCGAACGGAAAGCATTATCTACGTCGAGGGCGATGTTGTCGTGACGAATAGCGATAACGAAAAACTTTTAAGCGACGAATTGATTTGGTATACCGAAGAAGAAATGCTTACCGCTTCGGGAAATGTCAGCGTGACTAAAGACGACGGCTCTGAACTCAAAAGCGACGAACTCACTTGGCTTGCCGCAAAAGAAACGCTCATGGCGACGGGCAAGGTTCGTGTGAAAGATAACGAAGGCGCAAAACTTGCAAGCGATAAATTGGAATGGTTCACCGCCGAGGAAAAAGTTATCGCCACCGGCAACGTCCGCATTTCAAACGAAGACATGCGCGCTTTCGGCGACCTTGCCTATTCCGAAAATAATTTCAAGAATTTCGGCTTGTTGGGTCACGCGAGAATTTTAAAAGGCGTTAAAGACGACGAGGAGGCTTTTTGACATGATAAAAAAAATTTGCGCGGGCTTGTTTGCGGCAATGCTTGTGAGCTCTGCGGCAACGGCAGCGGATAAAGACAATTTGCCTTCCGAAGTGAACGCCGACGCAATCGAATACGACATGGAAACGGGCGTCGTGACAGCGGAAGGAAATGTTTTGCTCAAGCACGGCACGACCAAAGCAACGGGACTTCACGCGCTCTTTAACGTCAAGACAAAGGCGGCGCAACTTATCGGCAACGTGATTGTCGTCGACGAGGACATGCGCATAACTTGCGAGGCATTGAAAAGCAACGGGCAAGGACACATGTTGGCGGACGGAAATGTTGTTGCGATTCAAACGCTCATGCCCGATGCAAAATATCCCAACGGCGACAGACGAACTTTCACGGGCGAACACATTGACTTTTTCCCCGACGACAGAAAGCATGTTATCATTCCGACGGGCGGCGTTGCCAAGAGCGAAGTCGAAGGAACTTTCACCGCCGACCACATGGAAGGTTGGATAGACGACGAACGCTATATCGGCACGGGCAATGCTCACCTTATCAGCCAAACGCGGAATTTGGAGGCGGGCGGCGATAAAGTCGACTACGACGGCAAGCAGGAAGGCAAGGCGGTTGTCAGCGGCAATGCTTGGGCGATTCAAGACAACAACACCATTCGCGGCAACCACTTGACGGTTTATCTTGCCGATAACGGAAATTTGAAAGCCGAGCCTCGAATTCCCATGCCCGAAGATTTTAACAAAGACTTTGAATCACCCGCGCAGGTTGAGGAAAAATCTTCCGACGAGACTGTTGTTATTGATCCCGAAAAAAATTCCGACGAGGCAAATGCAAATGAATCTTGAGGCGCGTAATTTGGTTAAGGCGTTCAAAGGGCGGACGGTCGTCAACAAAGTTTCGATAAAAGTCGAGACGGGCGAAATTGTCGGTTTGCTTGGTCCCAACGGCGCGGGCAAGACAACTTCCTTTTACATGATGGTCGGCTTGGAACGCCCCGACGAAGGCGAAGTTTTTATTAACGACGTGGATATTTCAAAGCTGCCGATGTATAAGCGCGCCGAGCTGGGAATAAGTTATCTTACCCAAGAGGCGTCGATTTTCCGCAAGCTGACTGTCCGCGAAAATATCATGGCGATTCTTGAGACGCTCAATCTGAACAAAGAAGCTCGTCAACAGAAACTCAACGAACTTTTGCGCGAGTTCAGCATCAGGCACGTCGAAAAACGCAAGGGCACTGAACTTTCCGGCGGTGAGCGGCGGCGTGTTGAAATTGCGCGCTGTCTTGCCTTGGAGCCGAAATTTATTTTGCTTGACGAACCTTTTGCCGGCGTCGACCCTTTGGCGGTTGCCGACATTCAAGAAATCATAAAATACCTCAAGAAACGCGGCATGGGCATTTTGATAACCGACCACAACGTCCGCGAGACTCTGCATATCGTCGACCGCGCCTATATTCTAAACGAGGGAAAAATTTTGTTGGAAGGCTCCGCGAACGAAATTGCCAACAGCGACATTGCCAAGAAATTTTATCTCGGCACCAACTTCACCTTGTAAAGGAGCGATAAAAATGGCATTGATAACGGTGAACATAAAAGACGAGGCGTTAAAACATCTTGAAGATTATGCGGAAAGAAAAGACATCAGCGTTTCGGAATTTATCAGGCGGGCAGTGCTTGAAAAGCTCGAAGACGAAGAGGACATTCAAGCGGCGGACGCGGCTTATGCGGAGTATTTGAAAAATCCCGTGACGTATAGTCTTGAAGAAATTAAAGCGGAGTTGGGTTTAAATGAAATCGTACAAAGTGAAAATATCGCCTGTTGCTCGCAAGAAATTGAAGAAGATGGACTCCTCAGTTCGGGTGCGCATAGTAAATTGGCTTGAAAAAAATCTTGAGGGCTGTGAAAAAATTCAATTAGGAATTGGGAATTAGGAATGAGGAATTAAATTCTCAACGTAATCATTCCTAATTCCTCATTCCTAATTCCTAATTATTTTTACGGAGGTCTTTGAATGCGCCTTAGAATACTTGACAGATATATTTTTCAAGAAGTCGTCTTTGCGTTTTTGTTTGCGATATGCGCGTTCACGGCGGTGTTTATCGGTTCGGGAACGCTTTTCAGAATCGCGAGATACATAACCGACTACGGCGCGAGTCTTTCCTCCGTAGTTAAAATTTTTGTCTACGGCTTGCCAAATATAATCATGTGGACTTTCCCTATGTCAATGCTCTTGGCGACGCTTTTGACTTTCGGGCGGCTGTCGAGTTCGAGCGAGATAACTGCCATGAAGTCTTGCGGGATAAGTTTCGGGCGAATTGCCGCGCCCGCGATTTTTTTGGGCGTCATAGTTTCAATCTGCGCGATTCTCTTCAACGAACACGTCGTGCCTTGGGCGAACACCGCTTATAACAACGTCGTTTACTACGAGATTCAAGGCAACACCGAGCTCAAAAGCCAAGACCACATTATCGTTAAAGAGTTGACGGGCGAACGCATGGAGCGATTGATTTACGCCCGCGAATACAACGCGAAGAACGAAATTTTGGAAGGCGTGACGATGCAAGTTTTCAGCGAGGACGGAAAAGTTACGCACGTCGAGAATGCGACCTTCGCCGAGTGGAAGAACGAGGAATGGGTTATGCATGACGGCATGATTTATGATTTATCTGACGAGCAACGAACTCACACGATGAAATTCGACAGGCAAATCCTTCCGGTCAAGGCAAGCCCTCGCCAAATCGTTCGCGAACAGAAAAAGCCCGAAGAACTCACAATGAGCGAACTCAAAGCGCAAATCGAAATCATGAAATCGCAATACGCAAACACCGCCAAACTTGAAACGGAACTTTATCAGCGGGTCACGGTGCCTATGGCAAGTTTAATCTTCGCGCTTGTCGGAGTGCCGCTCGGACTTCAACCGACGAGAACGCCGTCTTCAATGGGCTTCGCCTTGAGCGTCATTATAATTTTCCTGTACTATGCAATCATGACGCTCGCCAATGCAATCGCTCGCGGCGGAGCAATCCCGCCGATGTATGCCGTGTGGATTCCGAACGTCATAGGATTAATTGCGGGCTTCATCCTAATTTATCGTGCAAGCAAGTGAGGAGCGGTTTTGAAAAAATTTTTGAAAATAATCGCCGGCGTCGCGTTGAGTATTTTTATCGGCGCGGCTTTGATGATTTTGACATACTCTTTGCCGACGGAGCGCGTTGTCCAAAATGTTCGCGAAAGTTTACCGCTTTACGAACGCGAGGGCACTTATCCTTCTTGGGCACTGGGCGAACATTCAAAGCTTGACAACTTCACGGACGCGATAATTTTGCTGGAAGTCACGCACCCGATAAAAAATACAATCGATTCGGCAATGCTGAATCCGCGCTTCGGCTTGCGACAAGATGAAAAGCCGGTTGACGCGTTGATAAAAGTTTTGCGCGGCGACACGACCGGCTTGCACGAAATAATTTATCCGCGTTATTGGCACGGCTACCTTGCGGTAATCAAGCCGTTGCTCATGATGATGCGAGTAAATCATTTGCGCATGTTGCTCGCTTACGCGGATTTTATCTTGTTCGTCGCGGCATTGATGATGTTTCAAAAAGTTTTGGGCAGCGTGTACGCGTTTGCCTTCGCCGCCGCCGTCATGGTGTTAAATTTGGTTTCGGTGTCGATGTCGTTTCAGTTTTCGTCGATTTATATCGTGACGTTGACGGCGATAATTTTCATGCTCAAAAAAAATAATCGCCTCTTCGGCGAAGACCTCTACAATTATTTTTTTGCGGCAATCGGAATAATCGTTGCGTTCACGGATTTTTTGACTTACCCGATTTTTTCCGTCGCCTTGCCGTTGACTGTGTTTTATCTGCTCAACCGCCGAGAACTTCTGAAAAAAAATCTCGCGCACGTTTTGAAATTGATGACGGGGCTTTTATTTTCTTGGGGCGTCGGCTATGTCGGCATGTGGTCGGGCAAATGGCTTGTCGCGCAGATTTTGACGGGGCACGAAACTTTCACGGACGCCCTTCACCAAATTTTTGTCTACTTGCAAATGAACAACGCTTTGACGGAAGCGGGCTGGCAAATCAGTTCGTTGGGAGCAGTTCAAAGAAATATTGCGGTCTTCGGGCACGGGCCGATTAGAATTTTTATCTTTGTCGCGATAATTTTTTTGCTGTACTTTTTGATTCGATACAGACGCCTCCTCACACGCCGAAAAATTTTGCCGTATTTGTTTCCTGCCGCGTTGCCTTTTGTGTGGTACGCGGCAGCAAGCGGGCATTCGCACATTCACGCATTTTTTACATATCGCGGGCTCGCCGCAACAGTCTTTGCACTTTTCTGCATGGTGACGGAAATTTTATTTTACAAAGAACACGAGGACAAATGAAAAATTTTCCGGAGAGTGATTTTGTTTATGAAAAAATTTTCGATTTCGGCGGACATTGAGCGCGTTCAAAAACTTTACAGATTCGAGGACGCGGCTCGCGCCAAAGGTTTTGATTTAATCGCGGGCGTCGACGAGGCTGGTCGCGGCTCTTTAATCGGTTCGGTCGTCGTGGCGGCAGTGATTCTTCCCGAAAATTTATATCTTGAGCGGCTTGACGATTCAAAAAAAATTTCCGCCAAAGTCCGCGAAATTCTCTACGACAAAATTATTTCGGAGGCGATAAGTTGGAATGTCGTTGCCGTTGAGCCGCAAGAGATTGATTCGCTGAATATCTATCAAGCAACGCTGGAAGGCATGAAACGAGCCGTCGAAGGTTTGAAAGTTCAGCCGGAAATTGTTTTGACTGACGCCATGAAAGTTGACTTCGGGGAAAAAATTTTTTCGCGCTCGATTGTTCACGGCGACAGACTTTCCGCCTCGATTGCCGCCGCCTCGATTATCGCCAAAGTCACACGCGACCGCCTCGCTGACAAATGGGCTGCGGATTATCCCGGCTACGGCTTTGAACGCAATCGCGGCTACGGCACGAAGGAACACCTCGACGCGATAAAAAAAATCGGAGCTTGTCCGATTCATCGCCGCTCGTTTAATCCCGTCAAAAGTCTTTAAAATTAACGGAGGAAGATTCATGAGTAATTTGGAAGTCGGTATCGTCGGGCTGCCCAATGTCGGCAAGTCGACGCTGTTCAATGCGATAACTAAGGCGGGCGCGGAGGCGGCGAATTATCCTTTCTGCACGATTGAGCCGAATGTCGGAGTCGTTGCCGTTCCCGATTCGCGCCTCGAAGTCTTGACGAAACTTTACAACTCGAAGAAGACGACGCCCGCAAGTGTTCGCTTTGTCGACATTGCCGGGCTTGTCAAGGGTGCCTCGAAGGGCGAAGGACTCGGCAACAAATTTTTGGAACACATTCGGCAAGTCGACGCAATCGCTCACGTCGTGCGCTGCTTCGAGGACGAAAACATAACTCACGTCGCCGATACGATTGACCCTTTGCGCGATATTGATACGATTCAAACGGAGCTTTGCCTCGCGGATTTGGATGTTGTCGAAAAACGCCTCGCCAAAGTCGCCAAGCTTTTAAAATCGGGCAGCAAGGACGCAAAACTTGAAACGGAAATTTTGGAGCGCGTAAAAAATTCTCTCGACAATGCAAAACCTGCGCGAAGTCTCAACTTGACCGCCGAAGAACTTTTCATGATTCGCGATGCAAACCTTTTGACGCTCAAGCCAACGCTTTACATTGCAAACGTCGCCGAAGAAGATTTGGCGGAAGAAAATTCTCACGTTGCGAAAGTTCGGAAGCTTGCCGCGAAAGAAGAGGCTCAAGTCGTCGTCATTTGCGCGAAAGTTGAATCTGAAATTGCGGAACTCGACGCGGACGAGGCTCAAGAATTTTTGACTGACTTGGGGCTTGAAAGTTCCGGGCTTGACAGATTGATTCATGCTGCGTTCGATTTGCTCGGCTTGATGACTTTCTTGACGGCGGGTCCCGATGAATGCCGCGCTTGGACAATCACCAAAGGAACGCCTGCGGTCAAAGCGGCGGGCAAAATTCACAGCGACATTGAACGCGGATTTATTCGGGCGGAGATTGTCAACTACGACGACCTGATTAAACTCGGCTCAATCACTGCCGCCCGCGACAAAGGACTTGTTCGCCTCGAAGGCAAAGATTACATCATGCAGGACGGCGACGTGACTTATTTCCGCTTCAACGTCTGAAAACTTTTCAAAATCAAAAGCGGCCTCGAAGTTGAGACCGCCTTTTTTGTTTCAATTTTTACGACCGGACAACTTGCCGCCGTCAATCGATTCTTTTTTACGCGCTTCGGCTTGTTTGATTTTATCGCCGAGTTTTTTTATGCCGCCGGATTTTTCCTCTTCTTTCAAGTCACGAGCCAACTCTTTGAGCTTGCCCGCGATATTCGGTTTAGCCATATCAATCACCTCGCGGCAACTGTAACAAATTTTCTTGACGCCGTCAATCGTATGAAATAAAATTTCAAAAAAATTTTCGGAGGCAACTCATGCACGAACACGAACTTGAAGACGGCACGATAATTCGCCACACACACACGCACACGCAGACCAAAGCGGTTTTGAATCGCATGGCGCGGCTTATCGGGCATTTGCAATCAACAAAGAAAATGATTGAGGACGGGCGCGACTGCAGCGAAGTTTTGATTCAGCTGTCAGCCGTCGACGCCGCGATTAAAGCCGTCGGGCGAATCATTTTGAAAGACCACATCGAACATTGCATCGTTGACGCGGTAAAGACCGGCGACACCGCCGAGATTGATAAGCTCAACAAAGCCATTGAACAATTCATTCGTTGAGCAAATCCTTGACGACTTCGCCCGCCAAAATCAATCCCGCGACCGACGGAACAAACGCGACGCTTGAAATAATTCCTAATTCCTCATTCCTAATTCCTAATTGCTTTTTCGGCGCCTCGTCAGACCAAACGACTTTCAAATTTTTTATGCCGCGTTCTCGAAGTTGCTTGCGCATGACTTTTGCAACGGGGTCTGTCGTCGTTTGAAAAATATCCGAAACCTTAAAGCGTGTCGGGTCAAGTTTGTTGCCCGCGCCCATGCTCGAAATAATTTTTATCCCGCGCCGCACACACTCCTCGACCAAAAAAATTTTCGCGGTCAGCGTGTCAATCGCGTCGACGACATAATCATATCGGCAAATAAAAAAATCGTCGACGACTTCCGCCGGCAAAAAAAATTTCTGAATCGTATCGACTTGCGCAGCGGGATTTATGTCGAGAATTCTTTCGCGCATGACTTCGACTTTCGACTTGCCGACCGTCGAGGTCAGCGCGTGAATTTGTCGATTGATATTCGTCGCGTCGATGTTGTCCTTGTCAATCAAAATCAAATGCCCGATGCCCGAACGCGCCAATGCCTCGACCGCGAACGAACCAACGCCGCCCACTCCGAAGATTGCAACCGTCGCCGCAGTGAGCTTTGAAAAATTTTCCTCGCCGATTAAAAGCTTGAGCCGTTGAAATTTCATTTTGGGTCACGCGGGCGGAAAGTGAACGTCGGCATTTGGAAATTGCTTTGCGGCGGAGGCGGAGGCTGCGGTGCCTCGAAGTTGAATCCCTTCGACACGGTGACGGTTGACTTGGGAGTTTCGACAACGGGAGACTTGAGCGCGAGGCTGTCCGCGAAATCCGTCGCGATAATCGTCGCTTGAATCATGCCGTTCATACTCTTATCAATGACCGTGCCCAGAATAATGTTCACGTCGTCTTCGGTTTGGCTGAAAATGTAACTTGCGGCGGCGTTCACGTCGTGAATCGGGAGCGTTTCGTCGCCCGTGATGTTCAAAATGATTCCGCGTGCACCTTTCAAAGATTTATCAATCAGCGGACTTTGAATCGCTTCTTGCACAGCTTTAACCGCGCTGATATTGCTTCTGCCGATACCCAAAATCGCATCGCTTGATTCGCTCTGTCGGAAAATCGTCGTCATGTCGGCGAAGTCAACATTAATCACGCCGATTGTGAGAATCAGCTCGGCAACGCAACGAATCGCCTGCCGCAAGACCGAATCCGCCGCGTGAAAGGCATCGACCATAGAAATATCTTTGTTTTCGGGGAGCTTCATAAGGTTATCGTTCTTGACGACAATCAGCGCGTCCATATACGACTGCATACGAACGATACCCTCGTTGGCAATGCGTTGCTTGCGTCGACCTTCGAAGCTGAAAGGAACAGTGACAACGCCGACAGTCAACATGCCCAGTTCTTTTGCAAGACGTGCCACAACGGGAGCCGCGCCCGTGCCGGTGCCGCCGCCCATGCCTGCCGTAATAAAAATCATGTCCGCGCCAAGCATCATGTCTTTCAAGCGTTCGGAATCATTTTTTGCAGCCTGTTCACCGAGTTCGACTCTGCCGCCGGTGCCGCGACCTTTTGTCAGTTGTTCGCCGATTTGTACCGTTTTGATTTTGTCGAGATTGGAAAAGCTCAACGCGTGCGAATCGGTATTGACCGCAACCAACTCAATTTCCAAAAAATCGCTTTCGGCAATTCGTGTCAAGACGCTGTTGCCGCCGCCGCCCACGCCGAAAACTTTTATCGTGACGAGGGCTTTTTTTATCGCCGCATCGTCTTGAGCTTTTTGTTTCTCCTTGTTAAGGCGAAGCTTTTTCAACGCCTCCTTGATAGCCGCATCATTAGCCCCCATATGTTTCGTTCCTCTCAAAAAAATATTTTTCGTTGACTTCGACGCGTCAAAAATTTTTCCTTCATTTACAAGCTATTTTTGATAAGTGACCACTGCGTCGCAAGCATACCGATTAACATTAACACGCAACCGAAAATTTCTCGTGTGCTCATGATTTCGTTCAGGAAGAACCAGCCCGCCAACGCTCCGAAGATTGCCTCGAAACTCATTACGATTGCTGCCGTCGAAGGGTCGGCGTATTTTTGTCCATAAAGTTGCAACGTGAATGCAATGCCCGAACTCATCACGCCGCCGTAGAATATCGGGAACCATGCGTCGAACATTGCGGATAAATTTGGCGTCTCAAATGCGAACATTGCAACCGAACTCAAAATCAGCGTAATGAAAACTTGTGCGGCAGACATTTCGATAACGTCGACTCGGTTTGCAAATTTGTCTGCCATTAAAATGTGAGCCGTCCAGAAAAACGCGCCGACAAAAAGTATCGCGTCGCCGAGCTGAACCGAAAAGCCCTCGCCGACTGCCAAAAGATACAAGCCGACGATTGCCAAGCCCGCGCCGATAAAATTTTCTTGACGAATCACTTTGCCCAAAAGTTTTGCTCCGAGCGGAACAAAGACGATATAAAGGCACGTGATAAACGCCGCTTTGCCCGCCGTCGAATATTGCAGGGCGATTTGTTGCATTGAGCTTGCGATAAACAACACGACGCCGATTATCAAACCGATTGCAAAGCCTCGCCGATAATTTTTTTGCCGCCGCTCTTTAGCCCGTTGTCTTCGCGTGAAAATCAACAAGACCAAAAGCGACAGGAAGCCGATTAAATATCTGCTTGCCGCGTAGCTGAAAGGCTCCAACTCGTCCATGCCAGTCGACTGCGCAACGAAAGTTGTTCCCCAAAAAAACGCCGCGCCCAAAAGCATCAGCGTTCCTTTTATCTGCATGAAAATTTCCTTCCTAAAGTCGTGATTAATTCTTTAACCGTTGTTCAAGCTCCTTTATTTTTTGCAGATATTGTTTTTCTTTGAGTCGCGAGACATTAACCGACGTGCAAAGATAAGCAATTAAGCTTGCGTGCAAACCGAATTCCTCTGCAAAATTTTCCGCCAAAACTTTTTGCGCCTCATGCGGCGGAACAGTTAAAAGTGCAATTCCAAAATTTTGTGAGAAACGTCTTTCCAACCAATCGAGCAACATCCAAACGTATTGCGGATTTTCTTGGAAAAATTTTTGTTTGACAAAGAACTTGCAAAGAAATTCTACAATCTTTGCAAGCAACTCACCTCTATATTTTATGCTCTCCGCTCCCAAACGTTCACGCACTGAAAGTGAATCGGAATGGCTACGATAAATGTATATCGGATTCGGAATGTGCACCCAGCGTTTTGCATAAAAGAGTAACTCTATCGTCCACGGTAAATCTTGCCCCGCTTCGACGTTCTCTTGAAGTTTTATTTCATTCTCTATCAGAAAGTCACGCCGAACAAATTTTTGCCAACCGGGAACGTCGATAATGCCCATGCAAAAAATTTTTATGCGTTCGCCGGGATTTTCGGGAGCAAGCATGATGTTGTTGATAAAGCTTTGTGTTACTTTGAGATTTTCGCGAGCCGGAAAAGGATTTGCGGGATTATCTTTAAAAAAAGCATGGCGTGCCGTATGAACGACATCTGCTTTGAAATGCTCCGCTACATTGTACAGCGTTTCAAGGGCATTACTCATAAGCAAATCATCATTGTCCGCTTGAAAAATATATTTCCCGCGAGCATGAGCAATAGCTTTATTCGTAGGAGCACCGGGACCGCCGGAATTTTTTTTCATGCGCGAAAGAATCAGTTTCCCGTTAAATTTCGGCATGTAACTTTCAACAACATTAACGCTTTTATCGGTTGAGCAATCGTCCGTTATTATGACTTCAAAATTTTGGAACGTCTGCGCCAAAATGCTTTCAAGCATTGCGCCGATATATTTTTCCGCATTGTACATCGGGATAACTATGGAAACCGCACAGGTTGACCGGGGGGGGGGTTTATAATTGCCATGAGCATTTCCTTCCTAAAGTTTGGTGTTCCACATAATCAAAGCGTCTTCGCCGTTGTCGAGGTAGTAGCCCTTGCGCCGCCCGACGCTCCTCAAGCCGAAGCTCTTGTAAAGTTTAATCGCCGCCGTGTTGCTGGGACGAACTTCCAAAGTTATCGCCGTTGCTCCGCGAAGTTTGACGGCTTTAACCAGCTTGCCGAAAAGAATCGTGCCGATACCTTGCCCGCGATATTCCGGCTCGACGGCAACGCTCATGACTTCCGCTTGATTGAACGAAACCCACGCGCCCGCATATGCCACAATTTTTCCGTCAAGCTCGCCGACAATGTAAGTTGCCAATTCGTTTTTTGCCTCGCGCCAAAAATCTTCGCGGCTCCAAGGCATGACAAAACTTTTTGCCTCAAGCTCGGCAACGGCGTCCGCGTCGTCTTGTATCATTGTTCGGAAGATGAGTTTCTTGTCCATTGTCTCTCCACCATCAAATACATTGCCGCTTGTTCGGGATATTCTTCGGGAAGGCTCCGATACTTGAAGCCGAAGCGTTCGTAAAATTCGATTGCGGGCGTGTTAGCGGGGTGAACGTTCAAGTAAACCGATTTGACTCCGATATCTGCAAGCGTGTCGATTAGTCTTGTAAAAAGTTCCGTGCCGATTCCCAGACCGTGATAATCCGGGTCGACGGCAACGATTTCAATATAAGCGTTTTCCTTTTTTGCCTCGTAGTAGTCTTCGTAAAATTCGGCAACTCTCGCGCCGGCGCAAGCAACAATTTTTCCGCCAACTTCCGCAACGAAAAATCTGTGCCTCCAACTCCACGCGGCATCTTCAAGAAATTTTCGACGCGGCGCACCGTGCTTGCCGAAACATTTTTTGCAAACGGCGGCAGCTTCTTTGGCGTCTTCCGTTTTCATTCCTCGAATGATAAATTGTGTCGTTTCTCCCAAAGTTCCTCCGCCTCCGAACGCCTGACATAGAGCGGTTCCAAATTCATCACGTTATCGAATTTTTTTAAGTCTTCCGCGCACAACGCAACGCTTGAGGCTCGCGGCATTTTCAAATTCGGCGGGGCAAGTCTCACGTTCGGCGGCAACGATATTTTTATTTTGTGCAAGACATCTCCGCATAAAAAAATTTTTCCGTCAACGTGTTCAAGTTGAGCAATCGCCTCGTCTATCGGCTTGACTTCCAAATCAGACAGCGGCAAAAAATTTTCGAACAGTTGACAATACGCACGATTTTTTTGCGCGTCAATCATCGGCAAAACTTTTGCGTTCGGAAAGTTATAAGACAGAGCTTGCAACGTCGGTACGCCGATTATTTTTATTTCCCAAGCATAAGCCAAAGCCTTCGCCGTCGCCAAACCGATTCGCAAGCCCGTGAACGAACCCGGCCCGATACTCACTGCCACCGCATCCAAATTTTCGAACGCGCCCGAAATTTTTATGACTTCCTCGACTTGCGGCATGAGCGTTTCCGAAAAACTTTGCGGCGATTCGCGAAGACTTTCCGCCAAAATTTTTCCGTCAAAAATCACTGCAACAGAAGCCGCCCGCGTCGAAGTTTCAATTGCAAGAATCCGCAAGCTCAATCATCTCCCGCAACGAACTCTTCAAGCTCTTTGATAAAATCCTCGTGCTCCTCGCCGACACAATCAAAAGTTATCCGTCGCATATTTTTTGAATCCTTGATTCGCTCAATCTTTATGACAACATAATCGTCGGGCAAAGCTTGAGGAAATTTTTCAGCCCACTCGATAAAGACAATCCCGTCGGGAAAATCGGTGTATTCGTAAAAGCCGATGTCCTCCAATTCGTCCTCGTTGCGCAAGCGATACAAATCGAAATGGACAATCGGGCAGAAGCCTTCGTAGACGCTCATCAAATTGAAAGTCGGGCTTGTGACTTCGCCTTGAACGCCGAGCGTCCGTGCCATGCTCTGGACAAAAAGAGTTTTGCCCGCGCCCAAGCCGCCTTCCAAACAAATGACCGTACCTTCGCGCACACGCTGTGCAACCTTCGCCGCCAATTTTACCGTCCCGTATGGGGACTGGGTTATGTGGGTAAACAAAATTTTCTTCACTCCTCAAAAAAATTTTTCCCGTCCGAAATTTTTATTAAAACCCCAACCGCACGGGAAGGGGCAAACTTTTTTTATCGATAAGCAAAGTTTATCAGACGGCAAAAAATTTTTCAACATGCAAACGGTTTTTGTTGCGATTATGTGTTAGAATACGCAAGTTAAAAATTTTTTGGAGATGATACCTTTGAAGGTCGAAGAAATTTTTTTCCGCGACATGTATCGGCAAATTTGTTTGTTGACGGGCGCGGGAGTCGTTTCGCTTGTGAATGTCAACGAGGTTTTTGACTTTCCGCCCGATGAAAAACTCGACGGCTTTTTGACTTACGCTTACATTGACGGCGAAACTTTTGTCTTTGAAATTTTGGCGGGTGCTCAAGTCGTCGGCGAACGCGTGAAAATTTTTCCCGGCGGCTACAAAAAATCCGTCAAGCTCAAACGCGGGCAAGTCGACGCTGCAGAGTTGAGGATTTTGACGGCGGAGTATTCGGTTGCCTTCCGCGACAAAATTCAAATGATTAACGACCGAGCAATCGACGCCGCCCGCGAACAGACTCGCCTTGTAAAAAATCTCGACGCCTTCCGCCACCCGCATTATCCCGACGATGTTGTCGTTTACTTTTTGAGCAAGGACAGCAAGCCCGAACTTTTGTGGGTGCGTTGCCTTTCGGTCGACGAAAATATTTTGACGGGCGAACTTTTGAACGAGCCGACCAAAAATTTCGGCTGTCATGCGGGCGACAAAATAAAATTCGGTGTCGCGCAGGTTAACAAGCAAAATATTTTGTTGTATCTTCCGCCGGCGGAGGGAAATTCTCTTGCATAAGAAACACGCGATAATTATCGGCGCGGGTCCTGCCGGCTTGACTGCCGCACATTATCTTTTGAAATTCACCGACATAAGACCGATTGTCTTGGAGAAGGAAAATTTTATCGGCGGCATTTCGCGGACGATGAACTTTGAAGGCAACCGCATGGACATCGGCGGGCACAGATTTTTTTCCAAAGACGCGGAAGTCCTCAAGCTCTGGAATGAACTCATGCCCGCTCAAGGCGCGCCCGCTTTCGACGACAAAATTTTACAGCGCGAATCTGTTTTGACGGAGGGCGGCGTCAATCCCGAAGAAGTCGACGAAGTTTTTTTGAATCGGCGGCGCGTGTCCAGAATTTTTTACAACAAAAAATTTTTTTCCTATCCGATTTCGCTGAACTTGGAGACGATTAAAAATCTCGGACTCGGCGAAATGTTTTCAATCGGCACAAGTTTCCTCAAAGCGAAGTTCAATCAACGCGAGGAGAAAACCCTCGAAGACTTCATGATTAATCGCTTCGGGCAAAAGCTCTACGAAACTTTTTTCCGCGATTACACGACCAAAGTTTGGGGACGAACGCCTCAACAAATCGGCGCGGATTGGGGTGCTCAACGAATCAAAGGGCTTTCGCTCGGCAAAACCGTTTTGGATTTTTTCAAGAAGACTTTCGGCTCGAAGGAGGGCGCGGGCGAAACTTCTCTGATTGAAAGATTTTTTTATCCCAAGTTCGGTCCCGGTCAACTCTGGGAAAAATTGGCTGACGAAATAAAAAAAGGAGGCGGCGAAGTCCTCCTCAATTCCAAAGTCAAAAGTTTTCACGTCGACGCAAATAAAATTATAAAATCTGTCAAAGTCGAATCGGCTGCGGGCTTGCTGACTTTTCCCGCCGATTATTTTTTGTCAAGTATGCCGCTCGCCGAACTCGCCGAAGCTCTCGACGACGGATTGAACTTCCGCCAACTTCAAATTGCTCGCGGCTTGCCTTATCGCGATTTTATAACCGTCGGGTTGCTTGTCGATAAACTTCGCCTCAAAAATCTCACAAAGATTAAGACGCTCGGCAATATCGTTCCCGATTGCTGGATTTATATTCAAGAGCCGTCGGTCAAGCTCGGTCGCCTGCAAATTTTCAACAACTGGTCTCCGTACATGGTCGCCGATCCCGAAAATTCCGTGTGGCTCGGTCTGGAATATTTTTGCAACGAGGGCGATGACCTCTGGCAAATGAGCAGTCAAGACTTTATAAATTTCGCCGCCAAAGAATTGATTTCAATCGGCATTATCGAGGCGGCTGCCGTTCGTTCGGGCGTGCAAGTCAAAGTTCCGAAGGCTTACCCCGCTTACTTCGACACCTACGAAAATATTTCCGAACTTCGCGACGCCCTCGACGAAATCAAAAATCTTTACTGCATCGGGCGCAACGGTCAACACCGCTACAACAACATGGATCACAGCATGTTGACGGCGATAGCGGCGGTCTGCGCGATTGCCGGAAAATTTTCCAAGTCGGATGTTTGGAAAGTCAATGCCGAAAAAACTTATCACGAGGAAAAAAAGTGATGGCTAAAAAATTTTTTCCGCTCCTCCAAATATTTTTTTTGTCGACCGGCATGCTCTGTTGGCAACTTGTTTTCAAATTTGTCGAAGAGGCCGACACCTACTTTGTCATGAACTTGGGACGATACATTTTGGAAAACGGCTTCCCGCATGTCGACCCGTTCACCGTTCATGAAAATTTACGGCTCGTCGCGCAACAGTGGTTGAGCGGAATTGTTTTTTGGGAGGTTTATAAAAATTTCGGCGTCGAAGGACTTTTGCTGACAGATTGCGTTGTCGGAGCGGCGGCGGTTTTGATTTATTGGCGGCTGTGTCTTTTCGTCAGCGGCGGAAATAAAATTTTGTCGTTCGCGATGAGTTTCGTTCTCGGAATTTTAATCGCGCCGATGATTGTCCCGCGCCCGCACATTTTATCGGCGGTCTTGCTTTTAATCGAAGTCTTTTTTCTGGAAAAGTTCACGCGCACCGAAGACGCAAAATTTTTAATCCCGTTGCCGCTCGTGAGCCTCGCGCTTGTCAATTTTCACGCGGCGGTTTGGCTTATGTCGCTCGTGTTGTGCTTGCCGTTCCTCTTCGTGAAAAATCTGCGGCACGTAAAATTTTTGCTCGCTGCCATGCTCGGAATATTTCTTTGCGGGCTGATAAATCCTTACGGCGTCGAGGCAATGACTTATGTTTTCCGCTCCTACGGCGTCGAAATTATCAGCGAAAATATTCCCGAAATGTTCACGCCGTCGGCTCACGGCTTTCAAGGAAAATTTTTCTTTCTCGTCGAGGCACTGCTGATTTTTTCTCTGGCGAAGTTCAAAGCTCCTTGGCGATACATTCTTTTGAGCGGCGGCTTAACTTTTATGGCGATAATGCACGGGCGAAATTTGATTCTGTTTTATTTGATTGCGACGCTTCCGATTGCTTTTGCGTGGAAAAATTTCAGCGTTGAAAAATTTAAAAGCATGCGCGTTCCCATGACGATTTTCTTTTTCCTCGTGCTCTTCGTGAACACCGGAATAATAACGATCGTCTTGAAAGACTACCTCCAAGAAATTTCCTTGCCGCTCGAAATTTTATTCTTCGCGACGACGCTCTTTGCGCTGTACACTTTGCTTGTCTTGAAAGTCGACGGGCGCATAATCCATCCGGCGATACTTCCTCGAAAAAATTTGTCGTTGCTCGCCACGGGATTTATTTTCTACGTGATTTTTTTCGTGACGATTTCCGACATTCAAAAGGAACCGCCGCACCCTTACACCGACGCGATAAAATTTTTGTTGCGAAGCGAACGCCCCGAAAATATTTCGCTCTATGCTCCTCAAGGCGCGGGAGGTCTTGCGGGCTCTTTCGGAATCAAATATTATATCGATTCGCGCTCGGAAGTTTTCATTGACGCAAACAACGGGCGGAAAAATATTTTTGAAGAGTATGTCGACTTCACAAGCGGCAAAATTTATTACAAAGATTTTTTCAAACGCTACAACTTCACGCACGCAATCCTCACCAGCAATGAAAGTTTCCTTTTCAATCAGTTGTCGGACGATAAAAATTTCCGCGTGATTTACGAAAGCGAGCGGGTTGAAAAATATAAAGTTGTTCGTTGCAAGATTTTTGTTCCTCCCAAGAATGGTGATTGATTCATGTTGAAAAAAATTTTTGTGCTGATGATTTTATTGCTGATGAGTCGGGCGGAAGCGGGCTCTTGGCAGCCGGAAATTCGCGTCGGGTTATTGAGCGGCGTCAAAGAAGTTGCGTTGAAATTTTCCGCGCCCTGCGTCATGATTGATGCCGCCAAAGGCAACGTGTTGAAAAAAATTTCTGCGGACGAAGATTTTTTCGTAAGGTTCGCGAGCATGAAAGTCAACGCGATTGAATTTCGCCCCGAAAAAATTCCGATTAAAGATTTTCGCACGACGATTGACGGCAAAGAATATTACGGCGGCGTCAGCGTCAACAAGGAAAAAGATTCTTTGACCGTGATAAATCTTGCGCCGCTGGAAGAATATCTTCACGGCGTCGTCTCAAAAGAAATGTCGCCGTCGTATCCTGCGGAGGCTCTGAAAGCACAAACGGTGGCGGCTCGTTCGTTCGCCTTGAAAAATCGCGGGCGGCACGTCAAAGAAGGTTACGACCTCTGCGCAACCACTCATTGCCAAGTTTATATCGGCGTCGCGAAATTTGATTCGGTTGACAAGGCGATTAACGAGACTCACGGCGAAGTTTTGCTTTACAAAGAAAAACTTGCCGACACGAACTTTCACACCGATTCGGGCGGCATGACAGAAAACGTTCGCGACGTGTGGGGGACTGCCACGCCGTATCTTGTTGCCGTCAGGGAGATTATCAAAATCGGCGAGCCTTGGGTCGTTAAAGTTTCCGCCAAAGATTTTTCCTCACGCTTCGGCGAGGGCTTCGGCGACACCAAATCGATTAAGTTGAGCAAGTTGACTGTCGGTAAAAGTTCGGAGGACAGAACGCCTTCGGGTCGAGTGAAGTCCGCGCAGATTGTCGGCACAAAAAAAACCGTGACGATCACGGGCAACGACTTGCGCAGAAAATTTTCTCTGCCAAGCACGCTCTTTGACATGAAACTTGACGGCGACGAAATTGTTTTCACGGGCTTCGGAAGAGGACACGGCGTCGGCATGAGTCAAATCGGCGCAAGAGATTACGCCGGAAAAGGTTGGTCTTACGAAAAAATTTTGGCGCATTATTACAAAGACACGCGGCTCAAGAAACTTTACTAAAGCAGGCAAGCGGCAGTCAAAAATAAAATCGTGGCGGTGTACATCATGCGAACGGCTCCCGTTATGTGCGCCGCCTCCAAACTTTCATTCGGCTCGCCCATGTAAGCTCTGAAATGCGGCTCACCGAAATAATAATTCATGCCGCCCAGTCGAATGTTCAATGCGCCCGCGACGGTTGCTTCAGCCCAGCCGCCGTTCGGGCTCGGATGTTTTTGAGCATCGCGTTTCATCATTTTGAAAGCGTTCTTAAAGTCGAGGTTCAGGACAATCGCCGCGCCGATAAAAAGAATCGCCGTCAAGCGAGCAGGAATAAAATTTGCAACGTCGTCGAGGCGAGCCGCCACTCTTCCGAAGTAAAAATATTTTTCGTTCTTGTAGCCGAGCATGGAATCCATCGTGTTGATTGCGCGGTAGGCGACGGCGAGCGGCAAACCTCCGATTGCGAAAAAAAACAGCGGCGAAATAATTCCGTCAACGGTATTCTCTGCGACGGTCTCGACAGTGGCGCGGGCGACTTCCGCCTCGTTGAGGTTTTGAGTATCGCGCCCGACAATCCAACCGACTTTTTCGCGAGCACGAATAATATCTTCCCGCTCCAACAAAAAATAAATTTCGTTGGCGGCGTCGGCAAGAGAGCGCGGCGAAATCATGAAGCTCAACACCGACGCTTGAAAAAAAATCTGCAAGACGAGACCGGGAATATTTTTTGTTAAAGTTTCAATGCCGAAGCCTACAAGCAAACTTATCATGACGACGATACAAACCAAGACTCCGCCCTTGAAAATTTTTGTCGTCGGGCTGTCGAGGTCGCGGCGCAAAATTTTTTCGAGTGCCGAAATCAAATTGCCGATAAGCACAACGGGATGAAATTTGCTGCGCGGGTCGCCGATAAGCGCGTCAATCAAAAACGCAACGACCGCCACAATCATTGAACTCATATTGAACTCCGTTAAAATTTTTGTCAAAAATATTCGGGCGGATAAAAATTTTTCCTGCGAAGGAGGCTTTAACTTGAAAAAAATAATCGTGAACGCGGACGACTTCGGGCGACACGAATTGATTAATCGGGCGGTCGAGCGTGCGTTCAATGCGGGTTGCTTGAAGTCGACGACGCTCATGGCGGGCGGCATTGCCTTCGACGACGCCGTTAATGTTGCAAAAAAAAATTCGGGCTTGGGCGTCGGGATTCATTTCACGCTCGCCAACGGCAACCCTGTCCTCCCGCCGAAAGAAATTCCCTCGCTCGTCACGGAGGAAGGAATTTTTCACGACAACTATATAAAATTTCTCAAGCGATATTTGAGCGGAAAAATTTCTTTGTTTGAAGTTCGTTCGGAACTCGCCGCGCAACTGGAAAAAATTTTGAACGCGGGCTTGACGTTGACGCACTTCGACAGCCATCAACACCTGCACCACGTGCCCGGCATTATCGAAATAAGTTTGAAGTTGGCGCAGGCGGCGGGGATTAACTCAATGCGCGTGGCGAACACAAAACTTTTCGACGGCGAACTTGACAATCTCGGAAAATTTTTCGGACGATTGGGCTTGGGCTCTTTGGCGAAGCTCGCGGCTCATGCGGCTCACAAAAAAAATTTCACGACGCCCGAAAATTTTGCGGGTATCGTCGCGGGCGAATCGGTCGACGAAAATTTTATGCTCAATCGACTTGAAAATTTGCGCGAGGGCACGACGGAGGTCATGTTGCATCCCGGCATTGACAATAAAATTTTGCAAGACTTCTGCCGCTGGGAGCACAACTTCGAGGCGGAGCTTGCCGCCGTGACTTCGCCGAAGGTTTTAAAAACGCTTGCCGAGAAAAATATTTCCGCGATAAATTTTTCAGACTTGAGGTTGAATCAATGACAAGAGAACGCATGTTGGAAATAATTCGCTTCTGCTTCGTGGGCGGCGTGTCGTTCCTTATGGACTACTCGATACTCTTCGCGCTCACGGAATTCGCGGGCGTCTACTACCTTTACTCGTCGGCGATTTCCTTCAGCATAACGGTCGTGTTCAATTATTGGCTGTGCGTCATTTACGTTTTCAAAGACGCTCGGAAGCAAACGACTCGACGGGCGATAATTTTTTTCGGGACGGGCGTCGTCGGCTTGGGGCTCAATCAACTTTGCATGTGGTTTTTCGTCGACGTTGCCGGCTTGTATTACATGATTGCAAAAATTTTCGCGACCGCCATCGTCACGATTTGGAATTACTTGACCAAACGCAAAGCCGTCAGTGGTTAGCGAGAAGCTATTCATTGTTCTGTGGCACTAAGTAAAAAATTTTTACCCGAAGACGATTTGGAATAATGATATCCATTTATAGTGATTGATTGTGGTTTGCTCAAGTCGTTGAAAATATTTTCGTTAAGACTTAGTGCTTGAAGAATGTTATTGGCTTCTAGTTCAGACGGCATGGAAAGCACTTGGAGAGCCGCAACGTTATATAGAATTGAAACGGTAAACAAAGTTTCACGACTTACATTGTCGGTACTGACAGTCAAACCTGTTACTCCGCCGTTCTTTGCGTAAACTTTCATTTTTAAATCGCCTATCTCATCGAGCGGATAAATAAGAGTCTCATTCGCACCATTCACGTAACGAGCTGGCTTTCCCATCGTTGCGTAATCCGCAACTCCCATTGTTCTGAAAATGTTGCCAACTTTATCAAGAAACAATCCTTCAAACTCTGCAACTGTTAAACGGGTTGCGGCGCGTTCGGCTTCACGGGCGGCTCTCTCTTCTGCCAAAACTCTCTGTCGTTCTGCTTCTTGCTGACGTTTCGCCTCGCGTTCGGCGATTTGTTTTTCTTCGGCAAGGCGTTTGGCTTCGAGTTCTTCGGGGGTTAGTTCCGGTGTTTTCTGCTCAACCTTCAACGAAGGAGCTTGTTGTTTTGGCAGTTGTCGGCTTAATTGACTACCACCGCTGACCAAAACGACAACAAACAAAATAGCAAGCAGTGCCGCCCAACCTTTTTTTTCTTGCTTTCGCATGTACGATTCTCCCTTCAAAAACTTTAGAGCGCACAGGTGTCATAGAGCCGCCGCAAAAATTTTCCGAAGCCTTTAACCGTCGAATCGAATTTGAAAGGTTCCGTCAAGCGATAAAAAATTTCGTGAATCGTAAGCTTGCTTTGGTTGCCGTCGAGGGCGGCGAAAAGTTTTTTGTCGACGAGCCGCGCAGGATTCGCCTCGAACATCGCGGGATTTATCAGGAAGACTTCGCGCCCGTCAAGCGTTTCAATCTGCTTGAGCCACGCCGCGAACGCCTCCGCATAAAAATTGAAATTCACAACGTCGGGGGCAATCAAGTCGACGCCGTCAAGAAAATCCACGAACCAAGGATATTTGTAAGCCTTCGCCTCGCCGGAAATCAAATCGTTGAGTGCGGGCTTAATCAAATGGACGTAAGCAAAAATAAATCGGGCGAATTGAACGAAACGCTCGGCAGACGCGGGAAAGTCGCTCCAAGAAAATTTATCGCGCTCGTGCCGGCAAATGTACTTGAAAATTTTCGGCGCGTGAAGAGGTCGCGCATAAAAATCCGCCGCCGCCAATGCCGCATAGAGTTCGACGACGTGAGCCTCGTTGCGCTGATTCGCCGAGCCGACCGAAAATTCTTTCACGGGTGTCATGACCGAATCGCCGACAAAATACGTCGCGTCGAAGAGATTTTCTTTTTCCGAATAATATTTCAGAGCCGCCTTTGTGTTCGGCAAAAAGTTTTCGCTGTGAGCAAAAAGTTCGTCAAGTTTTTCGTCGGGCGTGAAGCTGAAGTAGGGCAGAATCAAAACGCCGCCGATTGAAATTCTGTCCGCGTAATCGGCAAGATTATTTTTCAGCAAGCGTGCAATCGTCGGAAGACCCGCCGCACCCGTTCCGCCGAAGACCGAGCCTGCCAAAAAAATTTTCACGGAGTCGCCCTCGCTGACGATCTTTTCAATCTGCGCGGTCAACTTCGAGCCGTCGTCAAATTTTTTCGCGAGGACAGCCGCACCAATCGAAGGGTGTCCGCGAAAGCCTTCGTTGAGCGTCGTGTCACGCTCTTTTTTTGTGTAAAGAATTTCGTAAAGTTTGCCGGCGGGCGTGTTGCTGTGATGATAGAATTCTATCAAGTCGTCGAGGGTCTTGTCGTGTCCGGTAGGATTCCAAGGGAAAGGGCGCACGATTGAAATTTTATTTTTGAACAGCGGCGTATCGTTGCCGACGGAAAAATTTTGGAAGACGGAAAAATTATTCAGCGCGGTCGAAGTTCGTTCGAGGTTGCCGTTGCCGACATCGGGGTCAATCGCCGCGATATAAAGTCGTTCGTTTTCGGGCAGAAGTCCGGCAATGCAAAGATGCGTTAAACTTTCCATGACCTTCGCGCCGGTGCCGCCGATTGAAATAAAATAATAGCTCATAACCCCTCCAATGAATCGTCAATAAAATTTTACACGGGCTCGCTCTTTGGGTATCGGGTCAACGACTGCTTCGGGGATTGCGCCCATTGTAAAGCCGCCCGACAACCAATAAGAATTCGCGCCTTCCTCGTTGCCGTCGGACATTCGCAAATTCAAATCGGATATTTCAAAAATGTCAAGCCGAACCAAGCCGCCTTGCGAGGAAAAATATCCTTCGGTGAAGCTCAAAGATTTTTCGTAAACGGAAATGTCTCCGCCGAATTTTTTATCAATCTCGTCGCAAATATATTTCGGCATGACAAAGCAACCGTCCGCACGCCCGATTGTCTTCGACGGGACAACGTACTTGTTGTAGCTTTCCAAACCCATTACGATTGAAACGCCGTTGCGAAATTTTTTCAAGTGATTGCGGATATATCTTTTTGATAAGTAAGTGCTCGGAGCGGGGCGCGTGCCCTTTTCCATTGCCGTGATACGAACTGCCTGCTCAATGGTGAAACATTTCGCCGTCGTCGGTGCGCAAGAAAATAATATCGCCAAAATTATTCCGGCGATTATCGATGAAAAAATTTTCCGCATGAAAATCACTCCATGAAATTTTTAATCGACTTTGCCGGATCTTTTTAAAATCAGTCGTGCGCCCGGCGGCGTGTACTTGAAGGCGAGCGGCGTCGTGAAAATTGTCAGCAGCCAATAGCCCAAGCCCGTGAAGATTATTGCGAACAGAGCGAAAATTATTCCGTTGAGTTTTATTCCGAGAAGCGGTGCGTAGAAATGCGCGACGCCCAAACTTATCGCCAAAGACGCTGCCATTAACGCCGCCCAAAAAATTCTCTTGCCCGCGCCCGACGCCTCGTCGACCGTGAAAAAAAATCTTGACGTGAGGAACCAGCCCAGTGCACAAAGTCCGTTCAGCAAACCCGCCGCCCGTGTCAATGCAAAATATTTTTCCAGCCACCGCGAATAGTTCATGTTGTCGGAGGCGGTCGCCAATTTGTGCCCCGTCACGTTCGCGCCCAAATAATATGCCGCCGCGATACAGAGCACCGTTGCCGCCGCGATTAAAAATATTTTCACAACCGTCCGCGTCGTTCGATTCATAAACTTTCAAGCCTCCGCAAAAATTCTTCCGAGAAAATTTTTCCGTAATCCGAACGCATCAATTCGCAGAAACGCAACCAATATTTTTTTGCGCGCTTGAGAGCGAAATAATCGAAGTAATACGGCAGAGGAACGAAACTTGCAATGCCGATGTTGTCAATGATTCGGACGCGGCGTTCGGTCGGAGAAATTCTTTGCACCAGATAGTTATCGGGGTCGACGCCCGCCAACAAAAATTTTTCGTCGAAGTAAGTTTGCTTGAAGTCGAGCAAAAGTTTTTCGGTCGAGGGCAAAAGATTTTTATCGGCAATCGTATCGTCGAGGACGTTGAGCATCGTTTGACAAACTTTGCCGTCGTAGTCGAGGACGCGTTCGAAAAGATAACCTTTGCCTTTGGAAGTTTCAACCTCGCCGAAAAATTTCGTGAGGAGCGTCATTTTATCTGCGCGGTCGCCCAAAGCTTTCCGATAGCGTGATTCTTTGGCAAAGTCAGGGTCGTCGAGCGTGTGAAGAATTTTCACGCAAAGATTTTTGTCGGTCGGGTGAGCGTAAACGGTTTTGTGATTGCCAACGCCCAAATACAAATCGTCAGTCAAAATAATCATGTTCAATACCTCGTTTTCGGTGCTTCGTTTCTTGTCGGCTCGGTGAATGGTTCGTTTACTTCGGGGACAGGTTGCCGCTCGATTCTCGGTTCATCAGTCGCGGGTCTGTCATTTGAAGA
>CAMVAG010000004.1 GCA_947165405.1 uncultured Selenomonadales bacterium | reverse complement strand
GAAAGCCTTCGCGCTCATGCCGTAATCTTTTGCGATGACGGTCACGGGCAAAGCCACCGCGAACGAGCGCGGCAGCTGAGCCAAACGATTAATCTTCGAAGTGAGCGGCTTCGACGACGAGCCAAGCATTGGCAAGAATCATGATGATGATTTCAAGCGTGAACTCGTCGAAGTCGGCGATAGCGAGCGTCCAAGCGGTGACGAGAGTGGCGACGACTGCCGCGAAAGTCACAACGTCTTTGTCGGACACGGAGAAGATTTTTTCCAAAAGATTTTTCATCATGCGGTTGCTCCTTCCAAACGTGCGCTGAAATCGTAGTTGGTGCAGGTACGGAGGTTGTAGAGTTCAAGTTCGTCATCGTGCCACCAATCGTCGCTGACTTTAACGCCGGCTTCGGTCTCGAAGTGCATTTCGAATGAGCCGAGCTTTTGTAAGTCTTCCAACGCGGCAATCAGTTCGGGATAGAGCCGCCAAGCTTCGATAACAAAGGCGTGCTTGTCATGGCGATATTCGGGATTGAGCCCGACGTGGTCGCTGTAGTAGCCGGCGATACCGCACTTGCGGCGGATTCTTTCAGCGGCGAGAGCGAAGGCCGTTTCTTCCAAAACCGCAATCGCTTTGTGTTCGGCGGCGAACCATTTGTTCCAATTTGCAGTCCAAGCGGTCTCGTCGAGAATCGGAGCTGCCTTTTTTGCTGCTTCCATCTGCGGGAAGGTAACAATGAGATTCAACATAATTTTTCCTCCTATACTTGACGCCGAGCCCGCCGCCGTGATAAATTATTTTTGGAATATTTTTCTTTTATCGCGGCGGCTTAGGTCGACGTTATTTTTTTTACCTTTCGCACCAGTAGTCGTATTCGTCTTTGTCGAGCGGCGCGTATTCGCTGCAAACCTCAATCTTCCAATCGAGAGCTTCCGAATCCCAGAAGATGTCGCCTTCGTCTTCGGTCATGTAGCGGAACTTGTAATCGCTCCAAACTTCCTTAGGCGGTTCGGCTTCGAGGATTTCGCCGCGCTCAATGGTCACGGGTTCGCCGTCATAGTCGAGTGTCACGTATTCAATCATGCAATCGCCTCCTCTGAATTCAATTCGTCGGCAGTGGGGAAGATGAACTTGTCGCCGCCGAGCGCGTCGGTCGCCTTGAGTCCGTTGATAGCGGCTTCAACTTGAGCGGGCGTGTCGTAGCGGGCAAGCTCGAAGAAGATTTTTTCGGAGCAGTCACCGTGAATGGCGAACTTGCCTTTGTCGAGAGAAATGGTCACGGTATCGGTGTAGATAAAAGGCGAGAAGCCGTCTTGAGTTTTCATTTCCAAGCAGCCGCGCTTGAGAGGCAAGAGCCTATCGGAAAGTTCCTCCGCCTTAGCGCGATACAAATTTTCAACGGCGCGATTAGCTTTAAGCCATTTGTCTTGGGCGGCTTGGTGAGCGTCTTGAGCGTTGAGCAATTCGGCTTGCTTGGCGTCGAGGATTTTTTTAGCGTCGGATTGCTCCGCCGTGAGCTTGGCAAGTTCGGCAGTGAAGTCGTCGGGCTTAGATTCGGTGCCGGGCTTATCGTCTTCGTCTTCGTGTTCGGGGTCGTGTTCGGGTTCGGGCGGGTCGGTTACGTTTTTGGCAAGGATTGTAATCAAGTCGCGGTCGCCGTCGTCGTCGGGGTCGCCCTCGTACCAGTCGACGAACTCGCCGCGCTCGTCGAATTGAATTTTGCATTTGAAGACTTTGCGTTCCCAGTCGTCGTCCTCGTCAGCGTCCAAATCCATGAAGCCGTCGTCTTGAGTGAACGCGCAATCGAAGAATTTGACGGATTTTTTATTGCGCTTAATGCAGAAGAATTTATTGCCCTCGTCGTTGACGTAATACTTGCCCGCCTCGAACTTGAATTGAGTCTTGGCGATTTCGGCGTTGACGGCGTCCTCGGCGATGTCCAATTTGATTTCGAGGCGATTGAGAGCGTCGAAGGCTTTATCGTCGACTTTAATGAACTTGCCCCCGTCTTTGCGATAGAAGAGCGTGTGGTCACCGACGCCGAAAGTTGTGTAGCCGGATTCGGCGGCGTCGAAGAATTCATCATTGTGTTTGACGTAGTGGTCTTTGAGTGCGGAGAAGAAGGCGCGGCGGAGAATCGCTCTTTTTTCTTTGAGCGTATCGAGTTTGGTCATAGCAGTTGCCTCCTTTCTTGCGGTCGCGACTTGTTGATAGCGTTCGGGTTCGGTATCGAGAGCCGCCTTGATAAATTTTTTGGAATTGGTCGGGGGTTCGGGCTGCCTGCCGTCGAGGAGAGCCTTGAACTTTTCAATTTCATTGGTCGAGCCTTTGACTTCGATATTGACGGTGCAAGTTTTATCATCGTTGTCGGCGAGCGTAATGTTGCCGAGTTCAACTTGAGCTTGGTCGGCAAGCGGCGCGAGGATTTTTTTCACGTCGAGAACTTCGGAGTTTTTGAAAGTTGCTTTGACGATTTCGACTTTGGGTCTGAACTCTTTGTAGTCATCTTGGGCTTCGGGTGCGCGGAAGCCGGGCACGTCGGGGATAATGAATTGGTCATTCTCGTCGAAGTATTTGCAAACGAGATTGTCGATTTCCTCGTCGCCGTGAGTGTTGCCGAGAAAGTCAACTTCGCAGAGAGTTTTGCCGCCGCGAGTGATTCTCCAGCCTGCGAAGTAGACGCTGCCGAAATAGTAGCCGTCATAGGCGGGCTTGAGTGTGGCAAGTGTGTCGCCGATAATCGGATTGTCGTCTGCGATAAATCTTGCGGCGTCATCGAGGTTGTCGAAAGCCCGGCTGACTTCAACGGTCGGCTCGCCTTCGTAGCCGTTGGGGAAGGTAATTTGCGTCGCCGTGAATTTTTCGGGTTCGGGGCTAATCGGTTTAATGGCGACGAGCAGGGGCGTCCGCTTGGAACCGCTCTCGTTGGCGTTGAGGACTTCGACGCATTCAACGCGGCTGTTGTCGGGCGTGCAAGCTACCCGCAAGAAGATTCCGCCCTTGCCTTCGAAAGTGAAAACGTCTTCGTGATTGAAACCTTTGCTTGCCGCCTTGAAGGACGCGCCGTCGGTGAAGTAAGGAGCAACTTTTTTGAAAGCGTCCGCGCCGGTGTTGACTTCGATAAAACCTTCGGGCAATTTTTCATTGACTTTGTTGCGCAATTCATTTCTGATAGCGCGGGGTTCGAAGCCCTGCGGCTTGAAATTTTCAGCGATATTAACGTAGACGGTTTCAAAATCGTAGCCGACCGATTTCTCAATCAAGCTGTACTGAAAATCTTCGTGGTGTTCCATCTCGTGTTTTTCGACGAAAGCTTTAGCGTCGATTAAGTTAGCGAACCATGCGCCGACGCAACCGGTAACGTATCTGACTTCGGCTTTGAACTCTTCGGCTTTGGCGTCGAGTTCAGAAGCGGGTTCTTCGGGGTGCGCCGCTTTGTAAGCTTCGGCAGTGGTGTAGAAGGTGCCCCAGATATAAATGTTGTCCTCGTTAATGTCGACGTTGAGAGTTTCGACCGCGTATTTGGTATCGAAAATCATATCGCCGTTCTCATTGAGCCAGACTTTTTCGGTGTCATCGAAGGTCAATTTCTTGGCGGGTTCCCAAGCGTCCCAGCCTTTAAGTTCGGGAACGTCGGCGGCTGCTTGAGCCATAATTTTTCTAAAGCGGTTGTAAGCGGTTTCGGGCTTCCAGCATTCGAACAACCCGTCGATTTTCAATCTGCCGTCTTCAATGACGATATTAACGTGGTTGTATTTAATGGGGCGGTCTTCGTCGTCGAAGTCGGGATTAATGCTGTAGTGCTTGCAAGCTTTTTTGTCTTCAGCGGGGGATTCGGTTTCGGCTTGAGGTTCGGGGTTGATACCAAGTTGTGCGGCGTCTTCAATGGCGGCTTTTTTACCGGCTTCGACGTTCGCGGTTGTGAATTCGTTTTTAGCGTAGATATAAATATCGTTGCCGTCTTCTTCGTCCTTACCGACTTTGACGAATTCGCCTCTGACGTTCTCGAAGATACGGAACTTGCGGGTGCCTTCGGAAGTGGTACCGGTCAACATTTGAGCAGTGCGGGCTTCAACGGTGATGGTGTCGGTCTGGTGAGTGAGGAAGTGCATAACGAAGTAGGTTTTGCCGATTTCGAATTTGGCGTCGGATTCGCTGACTTCTTCGCCGAGCGTCTTGACTGCAGCTTTGAAAATGTCGCCGATTCCGCTTTCGGTTTCTTCGGCTTTAACTTCGGTGTTGGCTTCGACTTCGACGATTTCTTCCGCCGCAGTCTCTTCGGTTTTTTCTTCGGCTTGAGCTTCGGCATTGGCTTCGGCTTTGAACTCGTCGATTGTAAGTCCGAACTCTTCTTGCATATCGTTAGCGAAGTCGTAATCGGTGGTGCCGCAGTGGTTGTACCAGCCGCGCACTTCGACGTGGTAGAATCCGCTGCTGTCGCGGCGAAGTTCTTGGTGCCAGCCGAACTTTTCAATTTTGCCGTTGCTGTCGACGCGGTAGGTTTCTTTTGCGAGCTCGTAACGCTCTTTGGTGGTGCCGTTCGTGCGGATAAAGTTGCGCTCATTCTCAAGAGCGGTTTTCTTCGCGATTGCCTTGCCGGTCTGTGCGTCGTAGTATCTTACGCTGCCGTTCTTCGCGATTTTCGTGGTGTAGGTTGTCATTTTGTTTTCCTCCTCAAAGTGTCTCTCGGTTAAAATCTCGGCTACGGTCTTGCTCTGCGCCTCGCGCTTGCCTCGATTTCGGCTCCCCTTGACGTATGCGCCTTCGGGGTCTTGCTTAGGTTTTGTTTACTTCCTTAAATCTTGACGCAATTTTACTAAACAATTTCGTTTATGTCAAGCTTTTTTTTTAGGGCTGCAAACTTTTTTGTTGAAAAAGTTTTAAACGCGGGGATTGAAAACTAAAGTGTTTTATGCTATATTTTTTTAAACAGAGGAGGAGATTGAAATGACAAAACCGAAAAAAATTTTTGACGGCAAATCGCTGAAACGGTTCAGGGCAGAGAAGAAACTTTCACAAGCGGACGTTGCTGATACACTCGGCATCTTGCCGCAAGCCTATTACAGGTATGAATGCAACAAAGCAACGCCATCGGCAGATGTTATTATGAAAATAGCTGACGCATTTGGAGTGACGACAGATTACTTACTTGGTCGAAGTGATACTCCGCAACCGGCAAATTTTGACGAGCGCGAAGTAAAAGCGGCGTTTGCTATTCGTGATGACTATCTGCAACTGCGTAGTATTTTGGAAAAGAAAGTTCCTGCTATGGCACCCATGCAATGAGGAGGATTGATTATGGCGTTGATAGTGGCATTGATTTTCGTAGCAATTTGTACGTTCGCGATTTACAAGTTGATTATGTGGAGCCGGAGAACGGGCAACAATATCGGGAACGTGGGCGCATTGGTCATCGCACTGATAATGATGGTTGGTGTGAAAACTTTAGTGCCTTTAGACTCGGCGACGGGCGCGAAGGCAACAACTTCGACGACCTCAAAGTCGGCGGTAACGGTTAAAACGACTGCGCCGGCAAAGCAAACGATTTCAACTGCCGACGCAAATTTGAAAAGCCGAATCGAAAATTACGTTCAAAGCTTGCCGGGCTCAATGGTCGTCAGAATCGGCGGCAATTCGGAATACGGCTTCAGCGTCGATGTCGATTACAATTTCATGACGAGCGATAAGGCGGCAGCCAAAGCCGCAGCGGTCGATTTGATTTATGACATAGTCGGAGCCAACAGCGATTGCGGATTCAAATGGATTTACGTGAATTGCATGGACGGCAAAAGTCCAATCGGTCTGATCGTGCAATATGAGAACGGCGAATTTCGAACACTGCCGTAAATTTTTCAAAGAGCAAGCCGCTTCATCGGAGGCGGCTATTTTATTTTAAGAAACGGCGATTGATAAAAGAGAGCCGTGCATAATTCTCGAAAGCGGATTTACAATCGCGGTAGGGCTGATGATAGTCCGCGCCTTGAGCCAAAAGCCCTGCGATAATCGTCTGCGCAATGAATTGAAGTTTCTCAATCTCAAACAGTTGCCACAAAGAGAGCGTGTCGCGTGAAGCGGGATTGATGCCGAGTATTTTATTTATGAGCTTGGCGAAGGTTTGATAGAAAGTTTTTTCGGGAGCCTTGCAGCCGTGAGAGACTGCCCACTCGTAAAGTTCCTTGACAGCCGCCGACAAGTCTTTGTAGCCGGCTTTGGTCGCGCCGCGAAGTTCCTGCCAGCGTTCGTTTTGGTGATTGAGCAAGATTTGTTCCATAGCGTTGAATTGCTTAATGAAGGCAAGCTTAATTTCGTTAGCCTTTTTCCCGGTGAAGCCTGTCACCAACATAAAGAAACCGTCGCGGTTCATGGTGTACATGGGTTGTTGTCTGCCATAGCTGTCGGGGTAAGTCGCCTTGTGGAACATCTCCCCAAATTCGGGGAGATCTCCGTATTGCTCTTCAATGTCACGGATAACATGGTCGTGACGTTTTTTAAAGTACTCCGCAACCTTGCGCGAAGTCGTCAACGCTTGATTGTTTTTCAGAAAAACTAATTCGTTCATGAAATCAAATCCTTTCGGCGGCTATTTTTTTCTGCTCCAAACGACGTTCAGCGCGATGATACTCAGCAACGCGATTTCGTTGCCGGCGCACATTTTCAGAAACGCCGCGTCGGTTATCGGCAACCAAAATTGAGCAATCAGATTGAAACACCACATCACGAGTATTAGGGCAGATTGCCACTTAACGTAATCCATTTTGAATAGTCCTTTCACATTTGGCTTGTCGGTTGGCGAGAGCGGTTAATCCTTTTGAATTCCATTTCACGTTGCCGCTCAAATCTTTTGGCGGATAAGAAATTTTCCACTCGGCAATTTGTTTGGTGCGTTTGCAAAGCCAATTGGCAACAGTCAACACGGCGTAAGAAATTTTCGGAGCAAGGTAGCGGGCGCAAGCGCGAAGGTGCGGGAAGAAAATTTTTCCGTGAGCGTTCTCGATGAAACACGGTTGCGGTCTGTATCGCCGCTTAATAATTTGTCCGTGAACTTCCCAGAGCAAATCAGTCACGCAAAATGATTGAAATTTCTTTCTGCCGATATGAACTTCGACACATTTGCCGTGCCCTTTGCGTTTAAGAATTCGTTTGGTGTTTGCGTTGCGAACGACGCCGTGCTTATTAATTTCATAACGACCGCCGAGCGAAAGAATCGGTTTGAAAGTTCCTTTAACGGCAGCGGCTTCGGCTTGAGCGCGAAAAGTTTTCGGAGAGCGTTTGACGGTACCGGTTCGCCAAGAGACGCGAAGGCTGTAGTATTTAAAATTCTTGTAGTCGATATTTATGCCGAGTAGTTTCTTTGTCTTGCGATTGCGGCAGATGAGTTGCGAATTGATTTCGTAGTTGGGCGCGTCGGGTATCGTGAGCCAATCATTTTTCATGAGCACACCTCCTTAACACGTTTCAGAATCCAATCGGCGCAAGGTTGAGCCATGCCGTTACCGATTGCCTTGTAGCGTTTCGAATCGGAGCCGCCTGCAGTCCAGTCATCGGGCAAGCCCATTAATCTTTCTTCTTCAAGCGGAGTGAGTCGCCTGACGATTGACGGCGTGGCACAGGCGGCGGCACCACGCGCCATAAGGGGGGGGGCATAGGTCGTATTCAATAGTTGGATTAAATTTAGCATTGGCACCTTGATTGAAAGCGTCGCGTCCTAAACCGTAAGCGATTGCCGAATCAAAACGGCTTCCAATTCTTGCGGCAGTGTTTTGTTGTGAGCTTTTGCTCGGCGCAGAATTCCTTCGCAAGCACGCGGGCTCAAATAATATTTTTGCGGCGCGTCTTGCTGTAAAATCTGCGATAAGGAAGATTCGACGGCGACGCTGGGCGCAACCCCAATATTGACTGTCGAGGATTCTCCAAGCGATTTGACATCGACGACCGTCAACCAATCCTGCATTGCTCCAGTGTTGAGATAAAGGAACGGACTCTTGCAAGATTTCTTCGAGGACGGCTTTAAAATCAAGTCGCCTTGAAGAGAGGACGCCGGGCACGTTTTCCCAGATAAAGAATTGAGGCTTGATTCGTCGAACAAGCTCAACTGCTTTGAAGAATAATCCTGAACGTTCGCCAATGATTCCACTCCTTTTGCCGGCGATAGAAATATCTTGGCAAGGACTGCCTGCCGTAATGATGTCGACGTGCGGCGCGTCGTCAATCAGATTAATATCGCCGAGTTGAATTGTATTTGGGAAGTGGCGGCGGGTAACTTCCATGCAGAAGGAATCAATTTCGCTGCTCCAAAGCGGCACGATACCGGCTCTGCAAGCGGCAAGTTGCCAGCCGCCCACTCCGTCAAAGAGACTTCCGAGCGTCATAATTAAAAAAGCTCAATGCCTGCGTTGCCGTATTGCCTCGATAAAAATCTGTAGAGCGGGGAATCAAAGCGGCAATCGTCGGAGCAAAAATGTTCGTTCGGAAAATTCGGCTTAAAAGTTTTGCCGCAGATTGAGCAGGTCGCCGAATCACTTATCTGTTGGCGTTTGTCGTGCAGCCATTGCAAAGTAAGTCGCCGATTTAATTTACGTCGGCATTCGGGCGAACAGGTTTTATAATTCCTGTCGTTGTTAAATGCCTTGCCGCAAATGACGCAATGTTTAATCATGATGAGCCTCCAAGAAAATCAGTTGCGGTGTCTCTAACACGACGCCGAAAGTTTCATTGGTCGCGGCGTTTCGTTGAGAGACGACGGCGGGGATACCGTACAAGCCGAGTTGGATAAAAGTCATTTGAACACAGCGGCGGTCGATGTCACTTGCGAAGACACGAGCGAATCGGCAAGGGTTCACGTTCATGTTGAGCAGAGCATTTAAGCCGCCAAGAATCAGCACGCCGGAACCGCAGCAATCCTCTTTGATGGAGACGAAGCCGCGCCGTTGAATTTCGTCGCGGACGAGAGCGGGCGTCAAAGTCAATTCGCCGATAATGTTGGCGGTCGACTGCGGAGAAAAAACTTGTCCTGCGTCTTGTTCGAAGAGGTCAAGGTCACAAAAAATTTCACCGAGCATATCTTTGTATTGCGGCTTGGCAGATTCGTTGCAAGGAATTTTTAAATCGAGACCGAGAAAATTATCACGCAAAATTTTTTGACCGATAGCGTCATTGAGAGCACCGGCAAGCGCGGCGAAAAGTTTCATGTGCAAGGGCTTATCGTCGACGGTCGCGAAAGTTTTTTCATCGCGATTGAGCGCGGCGGTTGAAATGGTCAAGAAGTCGTCGAAAAGTTTTGCACGCGAAGAATTTTTGGCGGCGGCGTTGAAGGTGTCGATAAATTTTTTTTGGAAGTGATTCACTCCAAATCGCTCCTCTCACGTCGAATCAAAGAGCCTAAACTCATTCCGCCCGACATACCCAAGTTGCCGCATGTTTCTTTTCTCGGATGTTTCCACCAACGCTTTTCACATTGCTTGCTACAAAAAACCGTTCGCCTGTCGCCGAAAGGAGCGGTAACAACATGCTTGCCGCAATGCCTGCAATCAAATTCGAAAGGCTCACGCGGCGGGATTAAATGATTGCTGTTCGCCCATTGCTGGCATTTTGTACAGCAATATTTTTGCAAAGGCATAGACGGTTCAAAATCTTTGTTGCAAACGGGGCATTGTTTAATCATGATTAACTCCTGTAAGCGTTCAGCCGCTGAACGATTTCTTTAGCCGAGTCGTGAGCTTCGGCTTCGGTCTCAATTTTTTCGCTGTAAAAAGTTGCGTCTGCAGTCTTCACCACGACAAAATATTTTGGTGCGCGGATGTCGCCTTTTATCTTTGGCACGTGCGAAATGTAAATGAAACTGACGGAATCGGCAGGCAACCAGACACCTTCGAGAACTTCAATCAACACAGCAATCACTCCTCAAAGCACAAAGCGAATCATAATCCCAAAAGAATTTCTTGCCGGTCTCGACGAGTCCGAAAAGGATACGGAGAGCCTTGCCGCAAATCCAGCGACGCCCGCGCCGGTCAGTGAAGATTAAAAACGTACGCATGACGTTTCCTCCTTAGAAAAGAGAAAGTTGCGGTTCAGCCCATTGCTTCATGATTTTGAGACTGTCACCGCAAATAAAATTATCATCGACGATCATGCGAGCCACATTGAGCCGCGAAAATTTTTTGCCTGTGAAAAAATAAAAAGCGTCGCACAAAGTTTGGAGGAGATGTTCACGGGTGGTGGCGACGCTTGAAGGTTGAATATCGATACCGTAAAGAGACTTGAGAGCGCGCAAAGCTTTAACCTCGTCGAGGGAATCGATGGCGAAAAATAATTTCCAAACCAATTCGGCGCAAGGGAATTGCCCTTGACCGACGGCAGGGTCGAGGATAGTTTTATCAACGTCTTGGAGGAGCGGGCGGATACCGTCGGCAAGAATCATTTCGAAAACAACACCGGCAGGCGTGAAAACTTCGGCGTGGGATTTTTCTTTACCGCGAGTTCCGTAAGTCATCATGATAGCGTTCCTCCAAAAATTTAATCATAGCGGGCGTGAAGTCATACTTGCTAAAAAACTGTTCGTCAATCTCCGCGACGCTCTTATCAAAATCAATGTCGGGTTTAACGGCAAAGCGATTGTTCTTGAACCACGAGCTGTGCAAAAAGTAATTGTCTTTGTGAATCGGGTTCCATTGGGCGAGGCGCATGAAGTCCAAGACGGCTTGGAAGAATTTTGTTTGCGTGTACTTAAAAGCATGGTCGACGGTGAAGATGACCGCCTTGCCCGTGACTTCAAACTTTCTGCCCATAGCTCAAGTCCGAATCGGTGTGGCGACGTAAATGAAATTTTTATTATCGAGTTCGGTGAATTTGACGGGCTCAAGTTGTCCGTTGAAATCGATATTGATAATCTTGGCTTCGACGGTCGACAACCAGTCGGCGATATAAGCGACGTTGAAAGAAATATTGAGCCCGTTGCCTTCGACCTGTGCCTCGATTTCTTTGACGGCGGAGCCTGCGTCTTGAGAGTCGGCGGAAATAACAATTCCATTCGGCAAGACGACGAACTTAACGGCGTTATACTCGGCCTCTTTCGCCATGAGCGCGACGAATTTAACGGCTTGTTTGAATTCGGCGGTATCAAGTTGGACGTGCGTGGCAGTCTCTTCGGGGATAACTTTGTCGTAAGGAGGAAAGACGCCCTCGATAAGGCGCGACGTGACGATAAAATTATCGAAGGTGAGCGAAAGATTTCTTGACGAATAATTTACGAAGACGAATTTGTTATCGGATTCGGTGTTGAGCATGGGAAGGATACTGCGCAAAGTTTCAGCCGGCACGATGAAAGAAGTTTCGTTGGCGTTGTCGATGTAATCGGTGGCGAAAGCCAAGCGGTGAGTATTTGTGGCGACGAGCGTAATTTTATTTGGTCTAAGCTCAAACAAAACACCGGTAAAGACGGGTCGCGATTCATCTTCAGCGACGGCAAAAGCGGTTTTGCCAATCAGATTGCTCAGCATGCTTGAGCTGATTTGGAACGAGCGGTCGGTTTCGAGCGGCTTGATTTTCGGAAAGTCTTCGGCAGTCATTGTGAGCAAATCGACGTTCGCGCCGCCGGAAGTGATAGCCAAAGAATTTTGATTATCTTCATTGGAGAAAGTGATTGTGTCATCGGGCATGCCTTTAACGAAATCGGCGAGGCGTTTGCCGCTTACAACGACTTCGCCTTCTGTTTCAACATGAGCGGGGATTTTGGCAGTGATGCCGAGTGAAAAATTATTAGCCTGCAATTCGACTTGGTTGCCTTGAGCGTTGAGGTAAATGCCGGAAAGAATGGGCGTCTGCGGTTTTGCGGCGACGGCTTTGCCGACGAGCTTCAAAGCGTCAATCAAATCATTTTTGTAGCAAGAGAATTTCATTAGGTTTCCTCCTTAATTTAGCTGAACGATACTCGGCTTGAAAACTTATGAATTGCTCAAAAGAGTACTTGAAGAACAAGAACGGCTGATTGCACCACTCGGCAAGGCGCGTGTACAATTTCCTGACGGGGTGGGGCGCGTTCAAATAATTTTTGTGGCGCATGACGTAAGGCAGGCAATCATATTGCTTGAGCAACTCGGCGCGATCGAGCACGGATTGCAAATCACGTTGCCAAAAATTTTCATCATAGCGACCGGCTCTGTCAAAAGCACAAAGCACATAAAACTTGACGCGTCTTTTCTTTGTATCAAGGTATCGGCAGATGAGCAGAAGTTTTTCTTCGATAAGCGGAGCGTCTTGCGGGTCGTCGAAAGCGAAAATAAAATCGCCGTCGTATTTGCTTGTGAAAAGCAGTTGTGCCTTATCGTCGTCGAGCAAACGAATATCCAAGCCTTGTTTGAAGACGAAAGGTTTTTCGGTAGCGCGGAGCTCAAGCAATAAATCTTTCCAACCGTCGAAGCCGAAGAAGTTATCATCGAGGAGTCAAATCTTTTTGCGAGTCGGGTCGAAAAATTCTTTGAGCGGCGAATGAGCAACGACTTTGTTAGAGCGGCGATTGACGCAGAAGGGGCAATGCCTGAAGCAACCGCGAGTGAGAAAGCCGATAGAATAATCGGTGTAGGTTTTGAAGGTTGCGACGCCGTCATAAAGATGATAATCGGGCATGGCGTGTTCGATATGCGGCGGAAGTGGCGGAGCCTTATCGAAGAAAAATCCCGTGCCGCCTTTGATGACATTTGGAGCGTCGAGCGGGTCACCGAATAAACCTGCATTTTGCGTGGGCGTGTCGGTGAAAACTTTCGCGACGTAAACTTTATTGAAAGCGTCGAGGTTATCCCAATCGGTCTTGAGCGTCACGAAGTCACCGTATGCTTTATGATAGCCGCTGATTTTCATGCAGGAGAGATTGGGGAAGCGGTGATTCTTGCGCCCGATAAAATCAGCGTCGATGATTGCAATCTCATTCATAGGGGCGACGCATTCCTCTTTAACCGGTGTAGGATTCAGTGTAAAGTTTTTTATCGATGATTTCGCGGAAGGCTTGTTCAAATTCCTCAAGAGTCGGTCGTGCGACGGAGTTCGTCAAATCGAATTCGCCATACCAGCCAAATGTTTTATTGTTTCCGCTATCGGCGAGCCGCCGCGCCTTGACAACGTGATTCCGATAAATGAATGTCGCTTCAACGAGAGTATCAAACATGATTATTCCTCCTTAAAAAGGTTTGGTATCGGAAGCAAGTGCGCCGGTGTTGTTGTCGGCTTTGCTGTTGAGGAAATCGATTAATTGCCAGCGCGTGATGTTACTGAACTCGTCTTTAACTTCAGCGAAAAGTTTTTCAATATCCTCATGTTGTGCGTAGTGCTCTTTGAGCGATTGAATTTCGTCTTTGTCGGTCAAGCCGTGCCGGATTAAAATATTTTCGATAGCCATTTGCCTTGCCGCCAAAGTTTTTATCAGCGCGATAGTTTTAATCATGGCGTCACCTCAAAAGGGCATGTCAACATCTTCGGGCGGGGCGTCGCTGAAGTCGTTGCGATTGGAATTTTCTTTCTTCGCGCCGGCGAACTCGACTTGCTCAACGACGACTTCAACGGTGTTGATTTTGTTGCCGTCCTTCTCGTAAGAATTGGTCTGCAATCTGCCTTCGATGAGAGCCTTTGAACCTTTGGAGAAATATTTTGAAAGGAATTCGGCAGTTTGATTCCAAGCGAGGAGGTTGAAGAAATCGACTTCCTTATTTTTGGAGAAGGGGCGATTGACGGCAATGGCAGTTCGGACGTAAGCCTTGCCGCTTTGAGTTTGTTTGAGTTCGGGGTCACGGGCGAGATTACCCATTAAGAAAACTTTATTCATAGGTTGTCCTCCTTTTTTGTGACATGTTCCAGATACCACTTGAAAATATCTTCACGGCAGACGGCAGGCGGCACATCTCTCAAGCCGTTGCAATCGGCACCAAAGAACGGGCACAGCCTGCAACTAATCGCGTCGTCGATAATGTAATGATCACGAGAAATTGAATCATACAAATCGCGATAAACCTCCAAAGCGTCGTCGTAAAGTTTCATGAACGCGGTTTTGTATTTCTCTTTATCAGTCATTACAGTTTCTCCGAATCATCATCGGCGGCAATCATAGCGTCGACGAGCAATTTAAAATTCTGTTCGGCTTCTTCGAACGTGTCACCAGAAATGCGGCGACCGGTCGAAGTTTCAATGCCAACCCACTCATCGAAATCGGCAATGTTGTTATGCCGCTTGGAGACGTAACCTTGCCAACCGCGATGTTCGAGATACGTCTTGTCGGAAAACCGATAGCGGCGTTCCATTTCTTGCCGGAAGAGTTCGAATTGCTCTTGCGAGCAGTATTTATCTTTTTTCATCGGTCTCACTCCTTTGCTAATCATTCAAGCCCGCCGCCCGTCACCGAGCAGCGGGATTCAAGGATTAGCCTAAACAAACACTACCGCGCCGTGCTCACCAGACCTCGCAACAACACGCCCCACCTTGCCAGCCACACCTTGCCGCGCCTCACCACGCCATCCCAGCCCTGCCTAACCTTGCCAGCCAAACCATGCCAAGCCACACCACGCACTAACACGCCTAACACTGACCAGCCGAACCATGCCGAGCCAGCCATACCAAACCCTACCTTGCCAAACCACAACTAGCCGCGCCGTGCCAAGCCCTGCCCCGCCGGTAGTTGAATAAATTATTTGAGAGAATCTTCAAAGGCGTCGATAGCCTTGAAGACGCCCGTCAATTCTTGATAAGCCTGATACTTTTTTTGAAAGGCGCGAAGTTCACTAAGAGCATTTTTTAAAACTTGATTGAGATAAGCGGGAGTCGTCATAACAACATCGGACGAGACAAAACAACCTTCCACTTTAGGCAAAGGCGGTTTTACATTAAGAAAAGCGCGTGTCACAATCGGTTGGTCACTTTCTCTGCGGATAATGATTTCAACGCTGCTGATAATGTGCCGCGCTTGAGTGAGCCGGTATTTTTCGGCGGCAACTGAATCATCCCACTCAAAACAATTATGGAGCGGAGCATTTTCATCGCGTGAAGCGTCAAGCAATTCTCTTGCCGTGACAGAATCTTTGCCGAGCCTTTTTTGCAAGTCGACGATAGCGGCGCAAGCAACTTCCGCTTTGACAGGGATTTGAGTCCCCGCCTTCCAAACCTTTTCCACTTTTTCCACCATGTAACTACCTCCTAATTTTTTATTGCCAAGCCAGCCTAAACTTGCCTCACCGCGCCACACCAAGCCTCACCGCGCCATGCCAAGCCTCGCCTTGCCAGCCACACCTCACCGCACCACGCCTTGCCCCACCACATCCGTGCCTTGCCATGCCTTGCCGCGCCTCGCCAGCCATGCCTTACCCCACCACATCCTGCTTGACCGCACCGAGCCAGACCCTGCCAGCCAAGCTTTTACGATTAATTAATTACTCGACGTGGAAAGTGCCGAAGATGCCGTCTTTAGCAGGACGCCAATCACCGACGCCGTTAGCGAAGCCGCCGAGCACAAACAGATTGATAACTTGTTCCGGCGAAATAACACTTGCGTTGTATTGGATTTGCAGTTTTGTTTGCCAATCTTTGAATTCGGCGCGATAGCGAAGGTCAACCGAATTGTTACCAATGCGCCCGATGTCTTCGCGTGGAGTAGGTGTGCCTTCGATAACAGCATATTCGCCTTCGCCTGCTTCACCCAAAACGCGTATAGCTCCGCGAGCCGTCGGTTTTGACAAGTCACCCGTACCCGAATTGCGGACAAGTGCACCCTGCTGATACCCTGCGTCGAGAGCGGCGGCTTTGAAGGCGACGGCAGGGAAGCCAAATTTGCTTTGCGGAATAACGTCAGCGAGAATTTCTTTGGCTTGGTCATTGGTTAAACCGGCAAAGTCGGGTTTGGGTGTGAGCCAATAAAGCGAATCGGCGAATTCAATCAGCGGGCAACGAATTTCTTTCGCAGTAGCAGCTTTTTTTTGCTGCTTGTCCAACATCATCTTTTTAGCTTTTTCGCTCCAAGCGTGGCAGATGAGCGGCGAATCCCCAACGATTTTGAGTTGGAAGGATTGAATGTTAAGTGCCCGCAAATCGACTTGCAGAGCCGTTTCTTCTTTTTTTGTAGCCATTTGTTTTTCTCACTTTCTGTGCTATAATCAGCACGACACGAATAACATTGCGCCCAAGAGGGCATTATTTTTTTGTCTAAGCAAGCATAAACATCACATCCTTTCTCTTAAGTCAACCGCCCGTCACCGAGCGGCTGAACTAAGAGAAAAAATTTTGAGGGGGTTTTAATGGAAAGGAGATAACAAATTTGGCGGGCAGTCGGATTCGAACCGACGCGGCGATTGTATGAGACCGCCGCACACCTGTTGCCCGCATATTGCCGCCCGATTATCCCCGTTTAATCGAGCGGTAACACAGAGAGGAGTCTTTAAAATGAATGATTGAGCGATAGCTCGTCTCAATCGCCCGCTGAACGAGCGACTGACATGAACTATGGCAACGGTTTACAAAATAATGCGCCGAGCTTACCGAGCGCGACAATCAGCAAAGCAGAGCCGTAAGTCAAGCCGGCAAAGAGAGCCAAGCTTAACAAAATGAGAGTAACCAAGTTTTCCGCGCACCTCCTAAACGGCAGTGACGCCGAACTTATCAAGGATACGCCACGCGTCGTTGTAGTGATGAGAATCAAGCGGCGACTCGGCAGAAATTTCATCGCCCCAAGCCTTAACGTCTTCAAAGTGCAAAGACAAACGGTCGGCAAGGTCGGCGATGAGTTTTTTGCTCAAGCCATCGCAATTAATTTTCAAGGGCGGTTGTTTGAACTTCATGATTATTTCCTCCCAAAGGCGGCACGCGCCACGAATCCATAAGTTGTTGACGGCGGAGAGCCTTACGCTTTTCAGCGTTGCGAAATTGTCTTGCAATGTCTCTGCAACGCGTCGAGCAATATTTTTGATTATTCCCGGTGGGGACAAATTCTTTTCTGCAAGTAAGGCATTTCATGATTGGCACTCCTATAAAAAGCAGGCGACGTTTAATATAAAAAACTTAGAGTGGCAAGGTTAATTACAGCTGTCGCAAATTTGGTTAAGGAGATTTCCTTCTTTCTGTAATTTATTTGGCTCTTGCCACTCAAAGTCATCAACTAAATAACATTTTCAATGGCAGAAATAATTTTCTCGTTGTTGCTGATACGTTTCTTGCGCTGCTTATCGGAAATATTTTCTTGGGGCTTGGGCGGTCGATATTCTTCCTCGACGTAAAGTTTTATGGCTTGAGCCAAGAGGCGGCAGAATTCGTCTTGTTCTTTTACTTTGAGGTTTTTAAAGGTGCGGTCGATGAGCGTAAAAAACATAGTCAGCAAGGTGTAAGCGTCGCCTTGAGTGCGAACGTCACAGAGGCAACCGCTTCCGACTTTGGCAACGAAGATATGAGCCTCGTCGCATTGAGTAGCTAAATATTTTGAAATTGCATAAGCTTTGTTCTTAGTCATTATTCGAATCCTTACCGGTTACGGAATCCCAAACTTGCTCAAAAGTCTCGGCAGCTTTTTTGCTGGCCGTGTCTAAAAGCAGTTGGTATTCGTCTTCGGTGATAACACCTTTCTTGATTAAGAGCCGGCAAAGCTCAATGAAAGCAATACATTGAGTGGTGATAAGTATGTGCGGCATCGCGGTTATAAAAAAGTTTTCTCCGAAAGTTTTCTTGAAGTCGTCGGGTATGAACGCCGGATTGAAAAAATCTTCACTCATGACGAATCTCCTTTAACTCAAAGGCGCGATTATCCAGTTCGGTATCGAGCCTCACATATTCGATTTCGTTTTCGGCAATGGGCACAAGCTTAACGGTGTACTCTGTTCCGTCTTCGCTGATGACGATGTCGCCGGTGTAGATTTCATTTCCGTTGCTGTCGGTGAAGGCGTATTGAGCAACGCTATCGGGCTCGACATAGTAAGGAAAGCACCCTATGTATATACAGCCGTTATCATAACCACCGTAATACAAATCAGTATCACAAAGACCGCGTCCGCGAAATTTTATCTTGTCCATAGTTTCTCCTTATAAAAAGTCGGGCGGCGGAAGGTTTTAAGTTTTAAATTTTGTTTTCAAGGGGAAGTGAACTCCTGCAGGCGGCAATTCACCTCTTTCAAAATTAATGTTTACCGCCACTCGACATCGTTGTTATTTTGACAATATCGCCTTCGAAGATTTCACGACCGTTGCAATCGTAAACGTGGCTGTCGAGTTCACAATCGATTTGCTTGCACTTCGCCGTTGATACGGATTCGGTGTTTCATTGTTTGTCCTCCTTGAGCGTGAAAAATTCTAAATCAAGGGGATGCTCAAAGCCGTCGTCCGAAATGAGGATATAACTCCAATCGGCGTTCCATTGCATGCCGTCTTCGCCGACGACGGTATCACCTTCGTAGACTTCTTTGCCGTTCTTGTCGTAGCCGACGAATTGAACAACGCTTCCGGGCTCGACGACGACGGGGATAAAACCTTGAAAGCCTTTGTTGAATGTAAGTATCTTGTGCAAGCCGTCAATGCCTCGCTTGCAATAGAAGCCGTAGACGAATTGTTTGGTTTTGACGCTGCGTCCGCGAAATTTAATCTTCCGCACAGTGGTCACCTCTCAAAGTGATTTTTAAACCTTCCCAAACGTCTTCCCAGAATTGTTGCCGCTCGGCTTTCTCCTGCGCCATGATATGATTGATGTAGTAAAGCGACGGCGGCAATAAGACAACGGGCGTATTCTTTGGCAGTCTCAAGCTTTTTGGCGTGCGGATTTTAATCTTGCGCATGGCTTACCTCCATTTGTGATTCCAATAATACTCACGAGCCTTGCGGCGGTTTTCTTCGAGGTTTTCTCTGTAGCGGAATTTTCTTCTGCAACTCTCACAACAAAACTTTTTATTGTAAACCGTTGCGGTAAAAGCGGCTCCGCAATACAGGCAAGTGTTATTGCCGGTGCCATGAGATTGCGGCAGAACTTTTTCACGCGGCTTGTATCGAGCTTTGTTTCCGCATTTGTAGCTGCAATAAATCTGCCGAATGTTTTTTATTTCAAAGGTCTTGCCGCAGACGGGGCAGACCCTATCGAACGCACCCATATCAAAAGACCGTAAGATAAGTCCAGACGAAGACACCGACGCCGACGATAAAGCCGAGCACACCGCCGGCAATGGCAATCGGCAAATAATCTTCAATGAAATTTTTCATGACGAGTTTCCTCCAGATAAGCGGCAATCAGTTCAATCAATGAGGACCAAACCGAGAAGGTCACGCCGCCGATGACGAACGAGAGTAACGATGACGGTCTGTAATAAATCACGATACAGAGCATGAAGCCGGTTAAGAGCAACGCGGCGACGGAGTAGCCGAACATTTTTACCAAAATCTTTGAATCATTCATGACGCTTCTCACTAGTTCATGTAGACGTTCTTGCCGACAACTGCGTTGTGATTATTGATTTGGTAAACGGCTTCAGCTGTTTGACTGCCCTTCTCGACGCGGAAGCATTCTTTAACTATGAAGCTCAAATTGTAGCCGTTCGGACATTTCTTTTTTATTTGTTCGATGAGTTCACTTGCGGTCTGCCAAGAGCAATCGCTTGGTGTGACTTCAACCGCCACTTGAACGATATCCGCCATAATCAATCGCCTCCTTCAATCAGCGCGGGATATAAGGTTGTAACAGTTCAGCTCTTGCCGAATGTTCCAAATCTGCCGAGCTTTTTCTCTTGCGTTTTCAATCATGGGCTGCCTCGCAGGATAACGGCAGAGTAAAATTCATACCTTTTGCATAGCACTCCAAAGAACTGTTACGACGTTTCACAATGACAATCTCGTAGCCTTTGGTTTTCATGTCGTCCCAATTAATGACGAAAAAATTTGCTTGCCCGATTTGGTCATTGCCGGTCTTTTTCACAGCAACAGATTCTTTTTCAATGAAGCGGAAGATGTCGACGGTTTTAGCAACGGCAAGAGCGGAAAACCTTTCGCCGTCAGCTGAAATGTAAGCTTGATAAGTGAGTTCGGGGTATAATCCGCCGTTGCGTATGGCGTGAAGTCTTTTCGAGTATTCAGTTTCGGTACCGGTTTCACGTTCAAAGCGGACAGTGAAAGTTTCATAACATTTATCCGAACGTTGAATGCGGCTTGCAACGCCTTTAATAATTTTTGATTCGAGATTTACTTGCCAAAGGTCGATACCGGAGCAAGTGTCAAAATAATCGGCTAAGGCATTGCCGGCATTTTCATTGGAGAACCAAACGCAATCGCGCCAAAGCTTTTTAAAGACAGGTTCGACAAAATATTTAAAGTCGTGCATAGTTTGGCTCATTGATTCATTAAAGTGTCCTGCCATTGGTACAGCCCCTTTCAAAAGCGATTTGAGCATTATCGGGATTAATTTCAAAGCCGAAAGCTATTCTTCCGAGTTTGGCGGCGGCGAGGAGAAAAGTCCCTGTACAAGCGAACGGGTCAAAGACGATGTCGCCTTTTTGAGTTGAATGACGGATAAAACGTTCGGCAATTTCGTCTGGTTTTTGCCATGAGTGATAGCGGTTGCCCAATCTGCCGTCGGGTGCGTTAATGTCTTGAACTGCCCATTGCTCATTGGTCAAAGGGCAATCGAGCGGCGGGGCGTCGAGCCCGCGATAAAACAAACACGCCTGCCAATTTTGCTTGTACCGGTCTTTGGGATTGTTGCCGAGAGTGTTGCGGTAAGTCCAAACAAGAATTTGAGTCAGCGTTAAGTGTTCGGGGGGCGTGATGTTGAGATAAGCGCGGAGTTCGTCGGGGTAGGCACCGATGAAGACATAAGCAAAACCGTCATTGCGGACATGTGTTAGTGCATTGGGTAACCAACTTTCGGCAAATGCTTGAACGTCGTCCACGTCGGTTGAATAAGGCGGGTCGGTGAGCAAAAGTTTATAGGGTTCGTCGGGCGTAAAGTTAATTCCGTTGCCGATAAAGAGTGTGGGCTTTTGCGCCTCGTCGACTTTTTGAGCGGTGATGTCCGCTTTTGCCTGTTCAATCTCTTGCTCTTTCTTTTGTGATTTAATCTCTTTTATGGCGGCAGAGCGTGTAACAATTTCGTCGTTATCTTGAGCGTCGTCGATAGCTTTTTGAACGGCGTCGGGGTTATCGGCGAGCTTTTGAAACTGCGAAACTTGATTCTTGTTGAATCCCATTTCAGCGGCGATTTCGAGTTTCGGCTTAGGTTTTGCGGGCGGCTCTTCTTCATTAGCGGGGTCAATTTCCTCCCGCAGGGAATTTGACCTAAATTGATTATTACCGTTCGGATTATTAGTGGTTTGTTTTGGCAAAGCGTTAAAGAGTTCACCGAGCCTTGCCTCTGCCAGTAAAACAAGCTTGCCGATTTCCTGTCCTTCGGCTAATTTCTGCTCACGGACTTCCTTCGCCAAATTCAAATTCTGAATCGCAGAAATTTCGGCGCGGATAGCGTTCAATTTTTCGCGTCCGACGAGTACAAATTTAGATAAATCCTCAAGTGATGCCGGCAGATTGTTTTCTCTTACAATTAAATCTGTCATGATAAATCCTCGTTTCTCTGCGTTCGAGTTTGTCAAGTAACGTTTTCGTCAAGAAAAAAATACGGCTACTAAACTTGAGCAAAAATTTTCTTGACGAAAAGTTACTTTCCGCACTCGAACTTGAGAATAAAGCATAAAAAAAGCACTCCGCTCATTGAGTCGGCGAAGAGTCTTCGTCAACTTTGTCGAAGAGATATTCCAGTGGGAAGTCGACACCGAGAAACTTTTTAATCGCGATAGCAGCGGAGAGCGAAAAATCGCTTTTATGTTGCATTTTGTCGGATATGGCAGAAATGCCGATGCCGAGATGTTTGGCGAGGTCAATACGTTTAATGTTGCGGCGTTTAAGCTCTGCTTCTAAATTTGGGTACATAATCTCACCTCCTATTTATGAATATTCATAAGCAACTTTATTATAAATGAAAATTCGTAAATGTCAATATGCGCTAACGAAAATTCATAAAAAACTATTGCCAAAAGATTTACGCTACTGTATACTTGCAAACAAGGAGGTGATAACATGCAGACAGAAGAAAAGGCGGAGACGATAGAGGAAAGGTTGAAGCATTTAATTTTGGCGCGCTATAAAAGCGTGTTGGCATTCTCGAAAGTTGTGGGTTTATCTAATCAAACGGTTGTCAGCATTTTGAATCGCGGCATAATGAATTCGGGCGTGGGGAACATGATAAAAATCTGCAAATGCTTAGAAATAAGCCTTGACGCTCTCGGCGAAGGTGAAATTGTCTTTAATGAAAAATCAGAAACCAACTTAAACGCCGAAGAGCAAGAACTTATCCGACAATACAGAACCTTAGACAAAGCAGGGCAACGCCGAATATTGAGAACTATGAAAGGCGAATATGATGACGCGATAGCATCTTTTGAAAAAGACTTGCCAAATGCAACTGGAGCTGGTTAGAAAACGTAGCAAAGAAACGAACTTAAAATTGATTTTTGCGCAAGAAAAGTTTAAAATCCCGTTAAGAGATTAGCGGGATTTTTTTTGTGGGAGTGAGTGAAATGACGAGCGACGAGCAGAAATTGATTGAGCTTTATCGGCAACTGTCCGAAGGCGACAAAAATATTTTGATGGTGATTCTTTCGAGGCTTGCCGCCTGTGAAGACGTTCCGAATTGCCGCCAAGTGAAAGTGGTAAATCAATTTCACAACACGATTGCGATCAGCGAAGTTAATCACGAGGTGCGCGATGGGGATTCTTGATTCATTGTTCGGGAGAAAAAATACGCCGGTTGAAGACGCTCAAGCGTTGTTGAAAAATTTGCGCTCGCAAATAACCGACGCCGAAAAAGAATTGTCCACTTTGCTCACTCGAAAAAAGGATTTAATCGAACAGTACAAGGCGGAGGCTTTGAAATCTATTCGAGATGAAAAAATTTCCTTGCAACGAGAAAATGACGCGGCGCGCACCGAATTATCCGAGATTAAAAATCAAGTCGTCGAACTAAACGAGGCGGCTTTGATGCAGAGTTTTGCGCTTTATCAGCCGCTGTATGATTTCGCAAACGTTGAAGATTATCGGCGTGAGTTGGAAAGAATCCGTTCAAAGCAAAAAGAATTGCTGACTAACGACGCGGCGGCGACCGGCAATATGAACTGGACGGTTAACGGTTCGGCGATGAAGGGGCTCAAAATGATTCGCGACACTCAGAAACTTTTGCTCCGCGCCTTCAACAGCGAATGTGAGTTCGTGACTTGGAAGGTTCGCTACAACAACTTTGACTCGTGCAAGAAAAGAATCGATAACGCACGCAAGGCGATAACCAAACTCGGCGCGACCATGAATATTGAAATAACGGATGAGTATTACGACTTGAAGATAAAAGAATTGCATTTGGCATTGGAATATCAGCGAGCCCGCGAACGAGAAAAAGAACGGCAACGCGAGTTGCGAGAGCGGCAACGCGAAGAAGCGGCATTGCTCAAAGAAATGGAAGCGGCGCGAATCAAATTGGAGAAGGAGCAAGCGCATTACTCAAAGGCATTGGCTCAAGCGCAAGCACGATTGGCAGCGGCGAATCCTTCAGAGCAAGCGGCTTTGGCAGAAAAAATTTCCGAGCTTGAAGAAAAAACTTCGGCGATTGCGAAAAATCTTTCCGACTTGGATTATCGAGCGGCGAATCAACGAGCCGGCTACGTCTACATAATTTCGAACATCGGTTCTTTCGGCGAAGGTGTTTACAAAATCGGCATGACGCGGCGCCTTGAACCGCAAGAGAGGATTGACGAGTTGGGCGGTGCGAGTGTTCCTTTTAAGTTTGACGTTCACGCGATGATTTTCACGGACGACGCTCCGAAATTGGAAGCCGCTTTGCATAAAGCATTCGACGACCGCAAATTGAATCTGATTAACACGCGCCGAGAATTTTTCCGCGTGAGCTTAGCCGAGATTGAACAAGTCGTTCGTGCGAATTACGATAAAAGCGTTGAGTTCGTTCAGCTTGCCGACGCCGAACAGTTCAGAGAGAGCGAACGAATCAGAGCGATAAAAAATGCGAAATAAAAAAAGCCTCCTCCGAACCGGAAGAGGCTTCTTCAATCGTCGAGCCGAAAAAATAATTTTCAGCTTTAACGGTCGTATCAAAGCCGTCGGTCTCAATAATCACGGTGCCATGAAACGCCGTGCAGAAAATATCTTCGGGCGCGACGCCGCTTGCGAGGTATCTCTCGATAGTTTTCTTGTGCGGGTGCCCGAATTTATTTTTCTCACCCGCGCTGATTAAAACGAATTGCGGCTGAACGGCTTCGACGAATTTTTTAGTTGAACCGGTCTTGGAGCCGTGATGAGGAGCTTTGAGAACGACAGCATAAAGATTTTTTTTGAGCAAAGATTTTTCGGCAGCACTTTCGATGTCGCCGGTGAAGAGCATGACGAATCCGCCGAAGGAAAGCCGCCCGACGATTGACTCGTTATTGACGTTGCCGCCTGCAACGAGCGCGGCGGGCGGATGAAGAACTTTAAAAGAAGCGCGGTCGCCGAAGTCCAACCTTGCGCCGGCTTTAACGACCGTGAATTTTGTTTCGGCTTCATGATATTTGCGGTAGAGCGGGGACGCCGATTCGATACCGTTATCGATAATTTCATCGACGTGATAATTTTCCAAGACGGCAAGCACACCGCCGATATGGTCAGCGTGAGCGTGCGTCAAAATGATTCGTTCAAAGCGGTTAATGCCCGCCTTTTTTATTTCGGCAAGCAAGCGCGACGAATCAACGCCGCCGGTATCGATTAAAATATTTTGTTCGTGAGTCTCAATCAGAAAAGAATCGCCCTGCCCGACGTTGAGCATGGTGATTCGCAAATGCCCTTCGGCGGTGTAAGCGGCGCAAGTCGAGCAATAAAAAAAGGCAAGCCCGAAGATTGCCGCGAAAAATTTTTTCATTGGAATCCCTCAAATTGATTCGGAACTTAACACTTTTGACGCCGAAAAATTTTCATGCAACAATCCCGATTGAGCGTTGTCAAAACTCTGCGTCAAAAGTTCGCCGGAAAAATTTTCGCCGTCGTCGGTGCCTTCATCCTCTTTGAAGACAGGCAAGCCGTTTTCGTCGTGCCAGAGGAACTTAAAAATTTTCATTATGCTCACTCCAAAGTTGGAAGTCGTTGGTTAAAAGTTGTAAGTCAACCGGCTTTGTCTTGTTCGTCGTACAAAATATTGCCGTCGAATTTTTTGCCGCCGATATAAAGATTTGCGGTGTATTGCCAAAGGTAACCTTGCAGAAAATCTTGCGAGCCCCATTGAGCATTCCAGATTGCGCAATCCAAACTTTGCCAATCGATATATCGTTCAAGCCAAGAATAGCTTGCATAAACACCTGCGTTCAAAGGTTTAATGGCGTCGAGGAAAGCTTTACAAATCCTCGTGACGTTGCGCTGATTGAAATTGAAATAGTGGCGTGACTTGTAGCCGTCATCGTCCTCCATATCGAAGAAAACAGGCAACTCAAGCAGGCAACCTGCGTCCTCAATGATACGCTTGCAGAAAATGGCTTCGCGGATGGCGTCGGCAGGAGTGAGCGCGTAAGAATAATGATATGCGCCGCAGATTAATCCTGCCGCATGAGCACCTTCGACGTTGCGCGAAAAAGTTTCATCGAGTCCGCTCTTGCCGAAGCCCGTCCTGCAGATTGCAAAATCGATACCTGCCGCCTTAACCGCCTGCCAATCAACAACGCCGTTGTGAAATGAAACATCAATGCCTTTCATGAAAATCCTCCTTAAGGTGCAACAGTACCACCGTCATCGGGCAAAATGGGACCGATGGGTTCAACAGGGTCAATACCACTGGAAATATTGACGATGAAAACGAGAGTATCAGCGACAGCAGAATAAGAACCTGCGGCAGAAAGTGAAACATAAACATGTAACGTGCTCGGTTTGCTGTACCAATTGTCAGCTACAGGCTCGTAATAATCTACGGAAAGAACTTTGGTCGAAGCGTCGTAAGAAACATGGTTGGTGTTGTAATCCAAATCGCCGTTAATATCGGTGTACGAATCGTCCCAAACGGTTAAGATACCATTGCCTGCATAAGAGACGGTAGCAGTAGCAGTTTCGCCTTCTGAAATGGTAGCAGAAGAAGGAGTGACGGTCAGTTGCGGGTCGAGTAGCGCGCCTTTGCAAGTGACGGTGAGCGTTTGAGAATCAGCAGCGTAATTGCCTGATTCGGATAAAGCAATGCCGAGCGAAACGGTCGCGCTTGAGCCCGCAGCAACGTTGCTTGTGAGCGTGATAGTTTTCG
>CAMVAG010000003.1 GCA_947165405.1 uncultured Selenomonadales bacterium | reverse complement strand
TTCCGCGTTCGCAGAAAATGACTTGCTCGTTGCCGCCGCTCATGATGTATTCGGCAGCGTTGAGCCATTCCGAAATCGTCGCCGAAAGCCCGCGCTTCAAAAGAATCGGTTTCTTGCATTTGCCGAGAGCTTTGAGCATTTGGAAGTTCTGCATGTTCCTCGCGCCGACTTGGAGGATGTCCGCGTAGTTGCAAAAAGTTTCAATGTCGTCTTTGTCAACAATCTCCGTGACGACGCGCAGATTAAATTCATCGGCAACCTTGCGCAAAAGTTTCAAGCCGTCCTCGCCGAGACCCTGAAAGTCGTAGGGCGAAGTTCTTGGCTTGAAGGCACCGCCTCTTAAAAATTTCGCGCCGCAAGCTTTGACGGCTTGGGCAGCCTCGCGCAGTTGGTCAAGACTTTCGACGGCACAAGGACCCGCCATAACGACGATTTCATTGCCGCCGATTTTTATTCCGCCCGCGTCGATTATCGTATCTTCGGGGTGGAAGTCGCGGCTGACAAGTTTATATTTTTCGGTAATGCGAACGGTCTTATCGACGCCCGCCATCATCTGCAATTCAAGATTGGCGATGATTTTTTTGTCACCGATAACGCCGACGATTGTCACTTCCTCGCCTTTTGAAAGATGCGTGCGAAGTCCCGCCGCCTCAATCTTTTTGACGACCGCCGATAAATTTTCTTGAGTGGAACCGGGTTTCATTACTACTATCATTTAAAAAAACTCCTTTTGCCTTGATTAACAAAGCCTTTTGATTCTTGCCTGCAGTTTTTTCCGCAGAAATGATTTATATTTCACGCGCCCTATTTTCGAATATTTTGCCTTTAACGTCAACCCTGCCCGTCGCAAAAATATAACTTCATGCCTCGCTGAATTTGAAGGCGTTGACAGCGGCGCGGAAAGATTATAAAATTTCGCCAAGAAAGGAGCGGTTGCCATGAAAGAATTGCCACGTTTCATAAAGCTTGGCGACGAGCGCATTAACGTCGAGGAAATCGTCAGCTACGGCTTGGCGGTCGACGAGGACGACGAACGTTATCTTTACATCAACACGAGGACGGACGAGGATTTTTATCAATATTACGAGGAAGACGTTGACTTTGACCTCGACAAAAAAATCAACGAGCTGGATGATTTGTTCTTGATTAATTAAAGCGGCAAGTATAAAATGAAGTCGATAAATTTTTTGGGAGGTAATTAAATGTCCGTTATCGATGAAATGCTTAAGACAAATGAAAACTTCTGCGCGAACTTGCCCGAAGAGTACAAAGCTTACGAGCATGAGGATCATCACGACAGCAAATTGCCGAAGAAACATTTGGCAATCGTCACTTGCATGGACACGCGCCTCGTGAATTTTTTGGAGCCGTGTCTGGGAATCAAACGCGGCGACGCAAAAATTATCAAGACCGTCGGAAACTGCTTGAACGGCGTCTTTGATACGACGGTGCGCAGCCTGCTCGTTTGCATTTATGAACTCGGCGTGCAGGAAGTCGCGATTATCGGTCACCACGAATGCGGCATGGCGAAAACCACTTCCGAAAGCTTGACAAAGGGAATGATTTCTCGCGGCATTGCCCCCGACGCGATTAAAATGGTTGAAAAAGAATTGGTTGAGTGGACGGACAGCTTCCAAAAGCCCGAAGAAAACGTAATGAAAGTCGTCAAGCAACTTCGCGAAAATCCGCTTATCCCGAAAGATGTTAAAATTCACGGCTTGATGTTCCACCCCAGAAGCGGCAAGCTCGAACTCCTCGACAAGGAAGATTAATCAAAGGCAATAAAAATTTCCGGGCGTCGATAAAAAAATTTTCGGCGTCTTTTTTTGTTGACGTGAAAAAATTTTTTGATAAAATAATTTTTAAAGAGAAGCATCCGGAGTCACGGACGACCTGTCAAGGAGGAATTTGAAATGTCAATGATATTAAACACAAACATGGATTCGGTGCGGACATTAAATCAAATGACCTCGAATCACACGATGGCAAACAAGTATTTGCAAAAAATTGCGACGGGCATGAAAATCCGCAACGCGCAAGATGACGCCTCGGCTTATTCGATTTCGGAAAGGATGCGTGTAAAAATTCGCGCCCTCGAACAGGCTCACTCGAACACGCAAAACGGCTCCAACATGATGAAGACCGCCGAAGGTGCCGTGTCAGCTATCCTCGACACGCTGCGCACGCTCAAGGAAAAGGCAATCGACGCCGCAAACGATTCCAACACAGACGAAGACCGCCGCATGATTCAAAAAGAATTTGATCAGCTCGTCGACGCGATTGACGATGACGCCTTGATAACCTTCAACAATAAGTATTTGATTGACGGCACGCGCAACAGTGCTTTTGTCCCCGCCAAAACAATTTTCCTCAATCGCAGCTTATCCGAAGACACCACGTTGACAACAGTTTTGACGGCTCTCAAAAATCGTGCGGGCGATTCGCTCGGAATTCAATCGACAGATTACTTTCAACTCTCTTGGGTCATGAACGGCAACCTCTCCACGTCAAGCGGGCAAGTCGGCTCAAAAAATTTGGAAGAACTCTTTTCGGAGATGACTGACGCGGCTAAAGCTAACGCCGCCGATTTGCAAACCACAACCGCCGGGCAAATCATGGGGATAACCGATAAATTCGGCAGAGATGTTTACACGCCCGATAAGTCTCAAGGCATTGTCATTTCGTCGAAGGTTGCGGGCGAAGCGGCGATTCAAGACCAGATTGTCGGTTTGGCGATAAGTATCACGGACGCCGAGGGCAACGTCAAAAAATCTGCCAACGCGGCTCTCGACCAATTCAAACAATATCAGCGCGCCGAAACCAAGACCGGCGACCAAGCTTTATCGTTGCACACCGGTGCCGATTCAAACTTCGCGACAAAGTTTGCACTAAGCGACATGCGCGCCTATGCTTTGGGCTTGAAGGGCAAGGATAACAACGTAATCAGCATTTCGACAAAGGCAGCAGCCAACGCCGCGATTAACGTCCTCGACAACGTCATTGAAAAAGTTCTCGACCAACAGACGATGCTTGGCGCAGCCCTTTCCAGACTCGAACACACCTCAACAAATTTAACGACTTCATTCACGAACGACCAAGCTTCGGAATCGGTGATTCGCGATGCTGACATGGCGGTTGAAATTGCGGGCTACGTCAAGTACAGCGTCTTGACACAATCCTCGCAGGCAATGCTCGCGCAGGCGAATCAAAATCCGACGAACGTTTTGACACTGCTCAACAGCGGCGGCAATGAATCTGAATAAGGAAGTTTTATCTTGAATATATTTTTGCTTTTGACAATCGCGCTGGCGATAATCATCGTGTTGTTGCGATTCAAAATTCAAATCGGAGTCTGCATGTTGGCAAGCGGACTTTTTATCTGGGCTTTGCGGTCGGCAAGCCCACTTTCTTTGTTGCAAGCTTTTTACGAAACGTTCACCCTTTCGCGAACTTACGACATAATCTTCGCGCTGTATTTCGTCATGTGCTTGGAAATTGAGTTGCGATTAAGCGGCGCGCTTCAAGACATGGTCAAGGCTTTGCGGCGAATGTGTTCCGACGTGAAAATTTTATTGGCGGCAATGCCCGCGTTCTTGGGCTTGTTGCCGAGCGTAGGCGGTGCAAGATTTTCCGCGCCGATTGTCGAGGAGCTTAGCACGCAAATAAATCTTTCGCCCGAAAAAAAATCCGCGATAAATTTTTGGTTCCGTCACCTGTTTGAGTTTTCAAGCCCGATAATTCCCGGCATGATTATGGCGTGTTCAATCGCGGGCGTGACGTTCGGCGAATTTATAAGCCATCTTTGTTGGGTGACGATTTTGGCTTTCACGGTCGGCTGGTTGATTTTGATTCGCCCGATAAAAATTCCCGCCGCGAAAAAAATTTCGGAGTCGGCTTCTGAAATTCGTCACGAACGCAACGGCTTGATTTTGGCTTTAATGCCGGTCGCCTCGGTTTTTATGGTCGTCGTCTTCGGCGGGCTCAACGCCTCAATTTCAACGGGCTTGGTCGTGGCGGCTTGGGTCTTCGTATTGGCGGCGGTCGGTCGTCGCGTCGGCGTGAAAGAAATTTTTTTCGGCGCGTTCGATTTAAAAATGACGCTCAACATCTGCTGCATTTTGTACTTTATCCAAATCCTCTCCGTGACGGAAGTGCTCGGCGAAATCGTCGCGGCGTTCCAAGCGTCGCCGTTGCCAATCCCCGTGATAATCGCCTGCGTGTCTTTAATAATCGGAATCTTGACGGGCATGAGTCAAGGTCACGTCGCAATTGTCATGCCGATAGTCGCGGCGATGGGCACGGGCGATTTAAATTTGGCGGGCGTGGCAATGGCATTCGGCGTCGCGGGTCAAATGCTCACTCCCACTCACGTCTGCTTAATCGTCACGATTGATTATTTCAAAGCGGATTTATTCGGCACGCTCAAGCCCGTTTTGCTCGGCGAAATTTTAATCCTAACAATCTTCAGTCTCTATACTTTTTTGACGTGGTGAAATTATGTTTTACAAAATTTTTAAAGTGCTTTGCCGCATTTGGTTCGGATTGATTCTTCGGACAAAAGTTATCGGCGAGGAGAATATCCCCAAAGACGGCGCGTTTATCTTGGCGGCGAATCACGTCAGCAACTGGGACCCGCCCTTTCTCGGAACGTTCATCGACAGGGAAGTTTGCTACATGGGCAAGGAGGAGCTTTTCAAAAATCCGATTATGGCTGCCGTTTGTCGCGGGCTTCATGTCTTTCCCGTCAAGCGCGGAGCCGCCGATAAAACCGCAATCAAGACCGCGATTAAAATCCTCAAGGACGGAAAATGTTTGGGCATCTTCCCCGAAGGCACGCGCTCGAAGACAGGCAAGCTTGGTAAGGCGGAGTCGGGTGTCAGTCTGATTGCGGCAATGACGAAAGCAATTATTATCCCCGCCGCGATTGTCGACACCGAAAAAATTTTTTCCCAAGAGAAATTTTTTCCGCGCCTCGCCGTCGTCTACGGCAAGCCGATGAAATTTTCCGGCTCGACCAAAGACAAAGAGGCGATGGCAAATTTCGCGCAAGAACTCATGAACGAAATCGCCAAGCTCAAAGAGAGCGTCTCATAAAAATTTTTATCCCGTCAAGGCGGCGGGATTTTTTTATGCTAAAATCTGCGCGAGGTGAATCGTTTTGCTCAACATAAAAATTTTCGGCATCGTTCAAGGCGTAGGATTTCGTCCGTTCGTGAAAAATCTTGCCGACGCTCAAAAAATTTTCGGAACCGTTGCCAATCGCGGCTCTTACGTCGAAATTTTTGCTCAAGCTTCGGAAGAGGCTTTGAAAAAATTTTTGGACGCGCTCCAAACAAAAAATCCTCCGCGCTCCGCGATTTTAAAAGTCGACGTGAAAGACTTGCCCGATAAAAATTTTTCCGACTTCAAAATTATCGACAGCACTCACGAGGCGGGCGATATTTTTGTTTCGCCCGACATTGCCGTTTGCGAAAAATGCAAGGAAGAACTTTTCGACAAAAACAATCGCCGATACCTGCATCCTTTTATAAATTGCACGGCTTGCGGCCCGCGCTTGACGATTTTAAAAAATATGCCTTACGACCGCGAACGAACTTCCATGAGCGATTTCCCAATGTGCGCGGCTTGCGCCGAAGAATATTTTAATCCCGCCTCTCGAAGATTCGACGCCCAACCCGTTTGTTGCAACGATTGCGGGCCGGAAGTTTATTTAATTGGGAATGGGGAATTGGGAATTGGAAATTGGGATGCGATTAAACATGTCAGAAAAATTTTGGCGGGCGGAGGAATTGTCGCGATAAAAGGTATCGGAGGATTTCATTTGGCTTGCAATGCGAAAAATTTTTCTGCCGTTCAACGCCTCCGCGATTCCAAGACTCGTCCGACGAAACCTTTTGCCGTCATGTTCAAAGATGTTGCCGCCGTCGAACGCGAATGCTTTTTATCCGAAGCCGAAAAAATTTTCTTGGACAGCCCTCAAAAGCCGATTGTCCTCTTGCAAAAAAAAATCGGCTCAATCGCTCAAAACGTCGCGCCCGATATTAACAAACTCGGCGTCATGCTGCCTTACACGCCGTTGCATTTGCTTATCTTCGATTTCCCCGACGATATTAAAAATTTTCCCGACGCATTGATTATGACAAGCGGAAATCCTTCCGGCGTGCCGATTACGATTGACGACGACGACGCGTTGAAAAATTTTGACTACTGCGACGCGATTTTAAGTCACGACAGAAAAATTTTGCTCCGCGCAGATGATTCCGTCATGGATTTTATCGACGACAAGCCCTCGATGATTCGGCGCAGTCGAGGTTATGCTCCGCTCCCGATTTTTTTCGACGGCAACAAAAAAATTTCTGTCCTCGCGCTCGGCGGCGAACTCAAGAATACTTTTTGCCTCGCGAAAAATAATTTGCTTTATGCCTCGCCGTATATCGGTGACGTGAGCGATTTGCGGACGGTCGAGGTTTTGGAAAGTTCGATTGAGCGCATGAAAAATTTGTTGGAAATTAATCCCGAAGTCGTTGCCTGCGATTTGCACCCGCGCTATCAGACAACTAAGCTTGCCGAAAAAATTTCTTCCGCGCTTGACGTGCCGCTGATTAAAATTCAACATCACTATGCTCACATTTTGAGTTGCCTCGCGGAAAACAATTTTCACGGTGAAGTTATCGGCGTCGCCTTCGACGGAACCGGCTACGGGCTCGACGGCACGATTTGGGGCGGCGAATTTTTTCTCTGCGATACGAAAAATTTTGAGCGCGCCGCGTCGATTAAACCGTTCACGCAAGCCGGCGGCGATAAATCCTCGCGGGAAGGTTGGCGAATTGCCGTTGCCCTCATGAAAGATTTTGAGCTTGCAAAAAAGTTGAAGCTTGCAAGCGTCGCCGAACTCAACGGACAAAAATTTTTGCTTGAGAAAAATATTAACTGCGTGACCTCGACGAGCGTCGGAAGAATTTTTGACGCGGTCGCCGCGATTTTGGACATTTGCAAAGTTTCGACTTACGAGGGCGAAGCCGCAATGAAACTTCAAGCCGCCGCCGAACGTTCCGATAAAAATTTTCGCGCAGATTTTTTGACGACGGAAGAAATTTTCAACGAGGTTTTGACGCGCCGACTTGATGGAGAAAATATTTTCGACCTCGCAAGATTTTTCCACGAAAGCCTCGCCGAAATGACTGCCGCAATCGTCGAAGACCTCAGCCGCGAATCAAAAATAAAAACCGTCGCATTGAGCGGCGGCGTATTTCAAAATTCTCTGTTGAGTTCGTTGACGTTCGATAAATTGAGGCGGCGCGGCTTGAAAGTTTTGCGCCATGAACTTATTCCTCCCAACGACGGCGGAATTTGTATCGGGCAAGCCCTTCATGTTGTTAAACTCAAAATCGGCGGGTAGAGAAAGCCCGGCCGTCACGGATGACGCTTCAAAAGAAAAAGTAGAAGAAAACTTTCAAAAGAAAAGTAGAATAGCATCGCGGGCGACCTTTAAAGCATGACAAAATTTTTTGCGCTATTCATCGATACCTGCTATAATTTGCGCGGCATAACAAAATCTTAAGGAGGAACTTTTTCTGATGGAAAATTCTGCGTTGTCAATGTTGCCGCCGATTATCACGATAATCCTCGCGCTTTGGACGAAGGAAGTTTATACGTCGTTGATAATAGGTATTTTCGCGGGCGCAATGCTCTTCACGGGCGGCAACTTTTTGGAATCAATCGTGACGTTCTTTGAAATCATGGAGAACAAAGTCGGCGGCAACGTGAACATTTTGGTGTTCTTGGTTATCTTGGGAATTTTGGTTGCGATAATCAGCAAGTCGGGCGCAACCCGTGCTTACGGCGAATGGGCTCGTTCGGTCATAAGCGGCAAACGTTCCGCGCTCGGCTTAACGGCTTTTCTCGGCATGTTGATTTTTATCGACGATTATTTTAACTGCTTGACGGTCGGAACGATTATGCGCCCCGTCACCGATAAATTTAAAATCTGTCGTGCAAAGCTCGCTTACGTCATTGACTCGACGGCGGCTCCCGTTTGCATTATCGCGCCCGTTTCAAGTTGGGCGGCGGCAGTCGGCTCGTCACTTCCCGAAGGTTCACTCGTCGACGGCTTCTTGCTTTTCCTGCAGACAATTCCTTTCAACCTCTACGCTATCTTGACGATGATTTTTATGGTCTTCATTATCGCGACGGGCAGAGACTTCGCGACAATGGGCGCGGTCGTTCGCAAGAACAATGAACATTTTGAAATTCCCGCCGAATACAAAGACAACGTCGCCGAAGAACAATCTACGGGCGGGCAAGGAAAGATTGTCGACCTCGTCTTGCCGCTTATCGTTTTGATTTCCGTCTGCATTTACGGAATGCTCTACACCGGCGGAATCAATGAAGGTAAATCGATTTCCGATGCCTTCGCCGATTGTGACGCCTCGAAAGCTTTGGCACTCGGCTCGTTTATCGCGCTGATTTTTATTTCGCTGCTCTACTTGCCCAGAAAAGTCGTTAGCTTTGCCGAATACTGCGAATGCTACTCGACGGGCTTCAAAGCTATGGTTCCCGCGATTTTCATCCTCTGCCTCGCGTGGACTCTTTCGGGCATTTGCTCTGACAGCTATTTGAACTTGGGCGGCTACGTCGGTACAATCGTTCAAGAGAATGCCTCGCTTGCAATGTTCCTGCCGGTAATTTTCTTCCTCGTGTCAATCGGTCTTGCGTTTGCTACGGGCACGAGCTGGGGGACATTCGGCATTTTGATTCCGATTGCAATTTCCGTTTTGATTAATCTTCCTCCGGCAGAATCGGCTAATCTTTTGGTCATTTGCATAGCGGCGATATTGGCGGGCTCTGTCGGCGGAGACCATGCCTCGCCCATTTCCGATACAACAATTCTTGCCTCGGCGGGCGCGCAATGTCATCACATCGACCACGTTTCAACACAGGTGCCTTACGTCTTGACGGTATCAAGTTGTTGCGTCGCAGGCTATATTGCGGGCGGCATTGCTCAAAGCGGTTGGGTCGGCTTGGGCGTCGCACTTGCCTGTCTTGCAATCGTGATGGTTGTCATTCGCGCAAAGGTTCCCCCTGTCGAAGTCTAACGGAGTTGAACTCTCATGACAAAAACTTTTGAACACAAAAAAATTCTCGACGATTTGTATAACGCTTTCGGGATACTCGGTCGCGGCAGTTCCGTTGCCGTTTACGACGTGGAAAACAACATAACGCGTTTCTCGCCAAGTCTTGTTGAGTTGTTCGATTTGCCGGGCGAATATGTTCCTTCGGGTCACGAGGTTTGGGAAAAGCATATTCACCCCGAAGACGTTGTCGACTACAGGCGGACGATTAAAGCTCTGTTCAGCGGCGAAAGCAAAGACTACGATTTATCTTATCGCACGCAACTTAAGGACGGCTCCTATGCGGTCTTGCGCTATCTCGGCTCGACGATTTTTGACGCGGAAGGCAAGCCCGAAATTATCGGCGGAATCGTAATAAATCAGGGCGTGACTGCCGTGACTGACCCCGTGACTCTTCTGCGCAATCAATACGGTTTTTTCCGTGACTTAATCGCTGCCATTGAACTCAAACGAAATTGCGTTATCGTGTTGTGCGGCATTAACCAGATGAACAGCATAAATTCCGAGCACGGCTACGCTTTCGGCAACAGCGTCTTGCAACAGGCGGCTTGGCTCCTTCAAGAGGCAATCGGTCAAGACGGCACGGTCTATCGCATGGAGGGCGCGAAGTTTGCTTTCCTCACTGAAACTCTTTCGCCCGAAGAAGTCGCCGTAAAGTATGAAAAACTTCGTCGAGCTGCTCAAGCGGGCTTGCCCGTCGAAAACGTCCGTCAAGTTTTGTCGATTAACGGCGGCATGATTCATTTCGACGGCGGCAATTACGACGAGCGAACAGTTCACGCGAGTTTGAATTTCGCTTACAGTGAGTCAAAATTTTATCACAACGGCAAGCTTGTAAACTACAACGGAGCAATCGGCATGACAAACCGCGATTCGCTGGAGCTGCTTGCCGAAGTTCGCAACGACATTTTAACCGACTGCCAAAATTTTTCTTTGCGCTATCAACCCGTCTTCGACGCCGCGACCGAAAAAATCACGGCGATAGAGGCTCTCTTGTGTTGGCACAGCGAACGTTTCGGCGATGTTCCTCCGTCGGCTTATGTTCCCGTCTTGGAAAGAGATTTTCTCTTCGAAGAGCTGGGCTATTGGATTTTCCGCCGCTCAATGGAAGACGGTCTCAAAGCTTTGGCGAAGAAACCCGACTTGACTTTGAACGTGAACATTTCGCCCGCGCAGATTGTCGACGACTTCCTTTTTGAAGAGATTGATAAAATTTCAAAATCGGTGAACTTCCCGATGGAAAATCTTTGCTTCGAATTGACGCAGAGTTGCCGCTTGATTGAGCCGGATATTTTGCGGCGAATCGTCCGCGCCCTCAAACGCAAAGGCATCCTCTGCCTGATTGACGATTTCGGGTCGGGCGTCGCGTCGATTGATTTCTTGCGTGACCTCGCGCCGAATTTCATCAAACTTGAACGCGATTACATCTTGAACATAAAAGACAGACCGGGCAATTTGCAAATCGTGAGGCATTTGTCCGAGCTGGCAGTCGACTTGGAAACAAAGGTTTGCTTGAAAGGCGTGGAATATGCCGAGATTCGCGACGCGATAAAAGATTTGCCGATAACGAACGTGCAAGGCAACTTCTATTCCGAATCGATTGAGCTTGACGAGATAATTGAAAAGTTCCTCTAAAAAAATTTGGCGATGAGCTCGAAAGAGTTCACCGCCTTTTTTAATTCCCAATTCCCCATTCCCAATTCCCAATTGAACTAGGCGTCGAGTATCGCCCACTCGTGAGTGAAGAAAAAATTTTTGCTTTCGGGAAGCTTGCCCCAATTTTCGAAGACGCGACCCAAAGCGCGGGTAACGTCGTGGTGACCGTCGGTGTTCGTGAGCAGCACGAGGAATTGATTGGAGCCGTTTTGAGAAATGACATCGCCGCGCCGCAAAGTCGTATGCAGGCATTCGATAAACACTTCGCCCGCGTGCTTGAGAGAAGTTTTTTCGCCGTCACTCGTCCGCTTGAGCGCGAGGAGCACAATGCAAATCGTCTTGCCGTAGCCTGCGCGGGTTCGCTTGAGGAAACGATAAATATTTCTGAAACTTTCAAACGGCAAAATGTACGCGCCGGGCTCTTTGTTGCGTTCGGAAAGAATCATTTCAATCTGCGAAAGCGTGACGACCGTCTCAACATTTTCTTCGGGCGCGTCCTCGTTGAAAATGTTGTAGCCGTGCTTGCCGTTCTGCTTGACGATATAAAGAGCCTTGTCAGCTTTTTTGTAAAGTTCCGTAAAATCGGTGCCGGCTTGCGGAACAAGTACGCAACCGATTGACGCGCCGAGAGGAATGTTCATATCCTCGCCCATCAATTTTTTTGCGGCTTCGGTGATTTTTTCGTTAATGAATTGAGTTTTGGAGGCAATGGAGGATTCCTCGTGAACGCCGTGACAAAAAGCAACAAATTCATCGCCGCCCATGCGCCCGATTAAATCCGTCGAACGCATCGTCGCCCGCAAAATATCTGCAAACGCAATTAAAATCTTGTCGCCCATTGCGTGCCCGTGAATGTCATTAACCAGCTTGAAACTGTCGAGGTCAATCATCATGAGCGAGCCGTGTGACTTCTTACAAATTTTCTTGAGCTCCTCTTCCGACGAACCTTTATTGAAAAGCCCCGTGAGTTTATCGGTCGAGGAAGTCTTTTTCAAGTCTTGAATTTCTCCGACGGTTTGAAGGATATTCGCCACGCGCCGCAAGAGGACTTCGGGTTGAAAGGGCTTGCGAATAAAATCCATTGCTCCGTTGTCGAAGCCTCTGCTTTCAACCTCGTCGCTTTTGTCAGCCGTCATGAACATGAACGGAATTTTTTTGTGAAATTCATTTTGCAAGGCGATTTGGAAATCGTAGCCCGTCATGCCCGGCATTCGAAAATCCGACAAAATCAAATCGGGTTTTTCTCTGCGATAAACTTCTGCCGCCTCTTTTGCTGAAGAGGCACAAACCGTTTCATATTTTTCCGCAAGCATGAAAGCCGTCATTTCGCGATTGACTTCCATGTCGTCCACAATCAAAATTTTTTTCATAATCAAAACCTCGCCGTCCGAAAAAATTACAGCCGCCAATTTTTTATTCATTATAAATGTTTTTCACGGCGAAGGAAAGAAAAAATTTTTCGCAGGCATTGACAATCGCCCGACACAATCTGTATACTGCACGCAGGTGATTCAAGATGATTAAAAAAGTTTCTTATAAAGATCAGATTTACGAGTACTTGAAGCAAGCGATAATCATGGGCGACATGACGCCCGGTGAAATTTATTCCGAGCAGATGATTGCCGACAAGCTCAAAGTCTCCCGCACGCCCGTCCGCGAGGCGGTTTTGCAACTGCGCTTTGAAAACCTCGTCGACGTTTTCAGCGGAAGAGGTTTCAGCGTCAGACCGATTCATTTTTTCGACGTGCAACAAATTATTCAAGCGCGAACCGCCGTCGAAAGTGCAAGCCTCCGCGCTTTGATAATCGGGCTGGATACTGCCGAAGGTCAAGAAATTCTCAAGCAGATGGAAATTTGTGTAACGCAAGACATGCCCGCGACGCTTTCCGAAGAAAATAATTATGACTTCATGCGGGCGGACATGGAATTTCATATGCTCGGCGTCTCGTTCACCGGCAACGAATTTTTTATCCAGATAATGGGCATGATGCGCACGCGCCTCGAACAGGCGATGTTCAGCTCCTTGAAAAAAAATTTGCGCCCGATTGCCGCGATTGACGAACACGAAAAAATTTTTTCCTCTGTCAAGCTGCGCGACACCGACGGCGCGATAAGGGCTCTTGTCGAACACATGAACGCGACGGAAATTATTTTGCGTGAAATGATGACGGATTAATTTTGATTTCAAGCGGCTGTGTTGAGCGGCTGATTTTTTTTAAAACTTTTGAGTTGTATACTGCGTGTTACACGCCAAAATAAATTGGAGGAATGCATTATGAGTAAGGTTGGTTTTATCGGTTTGGGAATTATGGGCAAGCCTATGGTGCGCAATTTGCTCAAGGCGGGAATCGATGTCACGGTTTACGACATTAACCCTGCCGCCGTCGAAGAGATGACTAAGGCGGGCGCGAAGTCTGCCGCGACACCCAAAGACACCGCCAAAGGTCAAGACGTTGTGATTACGATGGTGCCGAACGGAAAAATTGTCGAATCGCTTTTGACGGGCGTCGACGGAATTTTGGCGGGCGTCGACGAAGGCACGATTATCGCCGACATGAGCTCGGTCACTCCCGCGCAATCAAAACACTTTGCAAAACTTGCCGCAGAAAAAAATTGTCCTTTCCTTGATTCACCCGTCAGCGGCGGCGAACCCGGCGCAGTCGAAGGCAGATTGGCGTTCATGATCGGCGGCGACGAAAAAGTTGTCGAGCGGATTAAAGACGTGTTCGACGCAATGGGCAAGTCGGCTATCGTTATCGGCCCCAACGGCGCAGGCTCCGTCACGAAACTTGCCAATCAAGTCATGGTTAATTTGAATATCGCGGCGGTCTCGGAGGCTCTCGTCTTGGCTCAAAAGGCAGGCGCAGATCCCAAAAAAGTTTTCGAGGCAACACGCGGCGGCTTGGCGGCAAGTCAAATTCTCACCGACAAGGCTCCCAAAATGTTCAATCGCGACTTCAAACCCGGCGGCACGCTTGCAATCAACCTCAAGGACATTAACAACGTAATGGATACCGCCAAAGAATTTGACGTGCCTCTTGTCATGACGAGCGTCCTTCAACAGATTATGTTCAGCTTGAAAGCGGACGGGCACCTCATGGACGACCACAGCGGCATTGTTCAATTCTACGAAAAAATTGCGGGTGTCGAAGTCAAAACGAAGGAGGCTTGAATTATGGCTAAGGTTTTGAAAAGCGAGCTGTTCGATAAGATTCCCGGCGTCGACGAAAAAAAATTTGGCGACGAACTCAAAGCGGCTCTGAAAACTTTTCCGAAAAAAATTGTCGTGCTTGACGACGACCCGACCGGCGTCCAGACTGTCAACGGCATTTCGGTTTACACGGATTGGACGGAGGAAAGTATCGCTGCGGGCTTCGCCGAAAAAAATTCCATGTTCTTTATCCTCACGAATTCCCGCGCCTTTTCCGAAGAGAAGACTCGCGCCGAACACAAAAAAATCGCCGAACGTGTTTGCGCGGCGGCAAAAAAATTCGGCAAAGATTTTATGATTGTCAGTCGTTGCGATTCGACACTGCGCGGGCATTATCCTCTTGAAACACAAACCCTGCGCGAAACTTTGGAAGCTCACGGCAAGAAAATCGACGGCGAAGTTTTAATGCCGTTCTTCAAAGAGGGCGGGCGTTTCACAATCGGCGATGTTCATTACGTGCAGGAAGGCGATTACCTCGTGCCCGCCGGCGAAACCGAATTTGCCAAAGATAAAACTTTCGGCTACAAGAGTTCCAACCTTGCCGAATACATCGAGGAGAAAACTCACGGCGCGTTCAAAAAATCTTCCGTCACTTGCATAAGCCTCGACGAATTGCGCGGCGGCGATGTCGAAAAAATTTCTGCTCGGCTTGAAAAAGTTTCCGATTTCAACAAAGTTATCGTCAATGCCGTTGATTACGTCGACGTGGAAATTTTCGCGTTGGCTTTGATAAAGTCCGGAAAAAATTTTATCTTCAGGACGGCGGCGGCGTTCACGAAAATTATCGGCGGCGTCGAAAGCAAACCGCTCTTGAGCAAAAAAGAACTCGTCGAAGAAAAAAATTCAAACGGCGGCTTGATAATTATCGGCTCTCACGTCAAGAAGACCACCGCGCAACTCGACGAACTCAAAAAAATTTCTTCGGTCGCGTTCATTGAGTTTGACGTTTCGGATTTGGGCGCGGTCGACAAAATCATTAAGCAGGCGGAAGAAAATATTTCTCGCGGACAGACGACGGCGATTTACACCAGCCGCAAAGTTTTGGATGTCGGCGATGCGGAAAAAAATCTTGCCGCGTCAGTGAACATTTCGGACGCCTTAACAAGCATTGTCAATCGCCTCAACGTTCACCCGAAATTTTTAATCGCGAAGGGAGGCATAACCTCCAGCGATGTCGGAACCAAAGGCTTGAGCGTCAAGAAAGCTCTCGTGCTCGGTCAAGTGGCGGCAGGCGTCCCCGTTTGGAAAATCGGCGCGGAAAGCAAATTCCCCGGCATGAGCTACATAATTTTCCCCGGCAATGTCGGCGCGGTCGATACGCTCCGTAAAATTGTCGAAATGCTTGAAGGGTAAAAAAAATTGGTCGGCTAAAGTGCGGCGATTTGTTTCGCAGTGTTGGTAACGGTCGCCGCAATATTTTTCGCAGGAGTGATTTGTATGTTAATGGTCGTCTTTCTGCTCGGCATAGCACTTTTAATGTTGCTGATTATAAAGTTCAAAATAAATCCGTTCCTCGCGCTGATTTTCACGGCGATTGTTATCGGCTTCGGCGCGGGACTTCCCGTTTCAAAAATGGTCGGAAGTATCGCGTCGGGCTTCGGCGGAACGATGGGCGGCATAGGAATTGTTATCGCACTCGGAATTATTTTGGGGCAACTGCTTTATGAGACGGGCGGCACCGAAGGCATTGCAAGCCTCGCGCTGAAAAAAATCGGCGTGAAAAATTCTCCCGTCGCCTTGTGTATTACCGGCGTTATCGTCGCTATTCCCGTTTACTTCGACGCGGCATTCGTTATCCTCGTCAACTTGGCAAAGCAACTTTCCGAAAAGACAGGCATTCCGCTCGTGCGCTACGTCACGGCTTTGGGCGTCGGCTTGATTATCGGTCACTGCGTCATAATTCCTACGCCGGGACCAATGGCGGTCGCGGGCGCGGTTGCAGCTCCTATGGGTTCGTTCGTTTTGTATTCGTTGATTATCTGCGTACCTGCGGCTTTGGTCGGCGGCGTGCTTTATTCAAAACTCACGGCTCAAAGTTTTTTCCCCGAACAATGCGGACACGAAAAAGAAAATATTGATTTTGACGTTGAAGAATCTAAAGACCGTTGCCCCGGCACTTTGGCGATTGCGTTGATTCTCTTCCCGATAACTTTGATTTTGATTGGAACGATTGCAGGCGCGTTGCTCGATAAAGAATCAGCAATCGGTGCGGCGTGTGCTTTTATCGGCGATAAAAATGTTGCATTGTTTATCGGTGTCGTTGCGGCATTGTTCATGCTCCGTCCTTACTTCAAACGCCCGTCAGAAGAAATGATAACCGACGCCGGCTCGCAAGCAGGCATGGTTCTTTTGATAACGGGTGCGGGCGGAAGTTTCGGCGCGATAATCAATGCAACGGGTATCGGCGATTATATCGTCAGCACAATGCAAGATTTCAATGTTCCGCTGATGTTGCTCGGCTTTATCCTCTGCCAAATTCTTCGTGCGGCTCAAGGTTCGGCGACGGTCGCGCTGGTTACGACTGCGGCTATCGTTGCTCCGTCAATCAGCGCGGTCGGTGCCTCGCCCGTGCTTGTCGGCTTGGCGATTTGTTGCGGCGCAGTCGGTCTGTCACTTCCGAACGATTCGGGCTTCTGGGTCGTCAACAGATTTTCCGGCTTCACCTTCCCGCAGACAATGAAAGCTTGGACACTCGGAGGATTCGTCGCGGGCTTGACGGGCTTGGCTATCGTCTTGATTTTGAGCTTGTTCCAAAATGTGCTTCCCGGTCTCTTCTGACACTTAACCCACAAAAAAAATTTGCTCCCTGCGCGGGAGCTTTTTTTTATTGTTTGGCTGTCTTTAAATTTGATTCCAATTTTATTTGAATCGCGTTGAGTTTTTGACCCAAGCAGTACACTCGCCGTCGAATTTATGCAAGCGATAGAGAATGTCGAAATCTTTTGCGCCGGCCTCGTCGAGCCAAATTTTTATTCCAATGATCGATTTTGATTGACCGGTCGTGCCGGCTGTACCGGGCAACTTGACTTCCTTCGACCTACCTTTTCGCCCGACGTGCACTCGATAATTCAGCCCCGAACGATTTTTGTTCAGTTCCTGTTCAAGCGAGGTGATTTCTTAATTTTCCAATATCTGTTGGAACCGAACATGCAAACACCCAAAGCTCTGTGCGCAAAAAGAAAATTCTTCGAGGCATCCACGATATAAGAATTGGTAAAATTAAAAGCATCGTTGATTAAGCATTGATAATCGGATACAGAGGAGCCGACTCTGTTAAGCATGACGAATTTGGCGGTCGGCTTACAAAATATCGCCCAATGCGTCAACGGCCCCAAAATTGGCGGCAATTTCGTCCGCGCCCATTATCAGAGAAATTTGTTCTTCGACCTGCAATTTTTCCATTGCAACTGATTCGAAACCGCGGGCTACAAAAAAATCCTCAAAATATTTCTCATTGAAACAATGCACGCGCTCGTCGTTGATTCGTGCGAGGTCAATGCCCATAAGCCTGAAAAAATCATCGAACCATGAATGATTCAAACACTCAACCATAAAATGCCCGAAATGCCCTATCAGCGAGCCGCCAAAAATTACGTCCTCATCCGGCTCGACAATATCTTGCCGCTCAACGCTGTAGGATTTTATAACGTATGCAAACCTCCCCGTGTTATATCGTTCAAGAGAAATTGTTTCCAATCGTCGGAGTTTTGAAGGTAAAATTTTCCCAATAAATCTTTTTCCATGAACAAGCTCCCTCAAAAAATTAATCGGCGCGTTCGAGGAAAAGAGCAACGTCTATCTTGTGCCCGCCCAAATCCATTTCGACAGTCAAATAATGCGCGTCGCTGATTTTTATCGTGTTGCCTTCTTCGATAACAAGTTCGGGCGTGGTTATGTCAACGTCAATTCCGAGTTCGGAATATTTTATGGCGGCGCGCGCCGTCAACATATTTGACATTTCGCGAAGGGCACTTTGAGCCAATTCATTAAATTTGACGACCGGCACTCCCAACATCATAGTCGAGGCGATATAGCGAGCCGTGTCCGCCGTCATGTTGTAAATAACTTTGCCTTGCATTTGTTTGGTGAATCCGAGCGTCAACGTCACTCCGTTGCTTATGACATTTCTTTCCTGCAAGTAAATCCTTTGACGTTTGGGCATGGGGAAGCCCATTTGCGGCATGACATCCATGAATGCATCTATTATCGGGTTGACCAATTTTGCATCCACCTTATCAATCTCCCTTCGCGTGTTTTATGCTTTTCAACTTGTAAGTGTTATGAATTCTTGCTAAAATTCTATGCAACGTCGGATTTTACCTGCCGCGTTGCCAAAATTATTTTGCCGCGACGAACGACGCAAAATTTTTTTGATAGGAGTGATTTCATTGTTCAGAAAATTTTTTTTGACGCTCGCCGTAATTTTTTTCTTCATGCCGAACGTTTACGCCGAAAAAATTTTGTTCATTCCGCACGACAACAGACCCGTTTCCTCTCAACAGCCCGCCGAAGTAATTTCCCGGCTCGGTTACGAAATTATTTCGCCGCCGATTGAATTTTTGACTCAACCCGACGAACTTTGGGCTTGGCTTTTCGAAAATGCACCCGCCGCAGACGCCGCAGTCGTTTCTTCCGACGCGCTGCTTTACAAAGGATTGATTCCCTCGCGAAGTCATCAAATTCCCGTCGAGGTTTTAAATTCACGCGTCGAAAATTTTAAAACTCTCCGCGAAAAAAATCCGAACCTCAATTTGTATCTTTTCGGCTCGTTGATGCGCACGCCGATGTTCGGCACGCCCGGCGATATTGAAGAGCCGGATTATTACGGGCAATACGGCACGCAGATTTTCCAACTCACCATGCTTTTGGACAAGCAAGAGATTTCCAAACTCAACAAGAACGAAAAAATTTATCTCGAAACGCTTGAAAAAGAAATTCCCGACGAAATTTTGGATGACTGGTTTGCTCGCCGCGCGAAAAATCTTTCTGCCACGAAAAAACTTTTGGACTTCACTCACGAAGACATTATCAACTTTTTCATAATCGGGCGTGACGATAACGCTCCGTTAAGTCAAACTCACCGCGAAAACCGTCAGCTGCTCGAATACATGAAAAATATTCCGAAGACCAAAGCGCAATCGCACGCCGGCATTGACGAATTCGCCATGCTTTTATTGACGCGCGCCGTAAATGATTTATCGGGGACAATTCCTTTCGTCAACGTCCAATTTAATCGCGGCGTCGGCGCAAAAACCGTTCCCGCTTACTCTGACGAACAAATAGGCGATTCGATTCGCTCGGAAATTTTAATCGCGGGCGCAATGTTCGTTCCCAAGCCCGAACGCGCAGATTTTGTCCTCTTCGTCAACACAGACCCCAAAGGCGAAACTTTTGAGCTGCACAATTCTTGCCCGCCGATACCTTTGACTGAAAAACAGGAAAAATATTTCGCTCGCAACGCCGAAAAATTTTCCGCAATGATTGAAGACGCCGTTAATAAAAATCTTCCCGTCGGTGTCGCCGATATTATTTCCGCGAACGGCGCAGATAACTTTTTGATGAATGAACTTCACGATAAAAATTTGCTGTTCAAGTTGCAAAGTTACGGCGGCTGGAACACGGCAACAAATACTTCGGGCTTTGCGCTCGCCACAGGAATTCTCGCAAAAAAAATGAGCCGCCAATCGATTGACAGGCTCCTTGCCCGCCGCTACCTCGACGACTGGGCTTATCAGGCGAACGTCCGCACGCAAATCGCCGATTACCTCACAAAGTATCCGAATCCTCAACAAATTTATTTGAATCTCGGCGAACACGAAGAGGAAATCGTCAAGCGCGAAAATATTCTTATGTATGAGTTCGCCGTCGAACATTTTCCGCAGTGGAATAGTTTTGTTATGTCGAATCCGTGGCACAGGATGTTTGAATGCCGAATCGACTTTGACTAATTATCATGAATGAATTTTTAATCGGGCTTCAATTTTTGACGAGGATATTTGTCGTCAAGCAGAGCGTGTGGACTGAAAAAAGTTTCGGCGAGTCGGTGAAATATTTTCCGGCGGTCGGTGCGGTGCTCGGAATAATTTGCGCGGGCGTCGTCGGTGCGATAAATCTTTTGAACTTGCCGCTGTTCACGGGAGCAATCGGTTTTGCGTCGTTGATAATTTTAACGGGCGGCATTCATTGCGACGGGCTTATGGATTCGGCGGACGGATTGTTTTCGGGACGCGAGCGCGAAAAAATTTTGGAGATAATGAAAGACAGTCGGTCGGGTTCGTTCGGCGTGGTGAGCATGATTTTGGTCGCGGCGATTGAAATTTCGACACTGATTGAATTGGCGTTGCTGTCGACGTGTTTTTTATGCGCGGCGATTTTTTCCGCACCGATAATCGGGCGGCTGATGATGGTCGTGACAATCGGAGCATTCCCCTACGCGAGACCGACGGGCATGGGCAAGGCGTTTGCACAATTCACGACGCGGCGGACGATAATTTTTGCGACTTGTGAAACGATTTTATTTTTGCTTCCGCTCAACTTTATCGACCCGATATTTTTCCTCTGCGCGGCGGCGGCAAGTTTGGTTGCGTTAATCGTGACGTGGAAATTTGCAAGCTTCTCGACGAAAAAAATCGGAGGCGTGACGGGCGATGTTTACGGAGCAGTGACGACGCTTGCCGAAATGAGCGCGCTGATAATTTTTTTGCTGATTGGAAATTTTTTGCGATGAAAGTTACGGTAAAGATGCGCGGGACTTGCGGCGAAATGTCTCAAGGATTTTTTCGAGGCGAACCGATTCTGATAACCTGCCCGATTGAAAAATTTTCGACGGTCGTCGTCTCGGATGAATTCGCGGGCGTCGAAGGTCTCGGCTCAAAATCGCTGGCAATGCTCGACAAAGTTTTAAAAATTTTCGGCGCGGAGGATTTTAAATTCGGCGTGCGTTTGACTTCCCAACTTCCTCGCGGCAAAGGCATGGCGTCCTCTTCGGCGGACATTGCGGCAGTCGCTCAAGCAGTCGCTTTGTCTCTCGGAAAAAATTTTTCGTCCGTCGAACTCGGCAAACTCTGCGCGGAGATTGAACCGACTGACGGAATTTTTTATTCGGGCGTCGTCGCAATGAATCCTTTGACCGGTCGCCTCGTGAAAAAAATTCGTGCGCAAGAAAAATTTCAAATCGCGGTCTTCGATTACGGCGGCGAAGTCGATACGCTCAAACTCAATCGCCGCAGTGATTTTGAATTTCCCGCGCTCGACGACGAAATTAATTTTGAGCTTGTAAAAAATTCCGCGCTTGCCAATCAAAAAATTTTATTCAAACAAAACCTCGAAGACCTCATGCGCTTTGCGAAAGACTTGGGAGCCCTCGCCGTCAACGTCGCGCATTCGGGAACGGTCGCGGGGATTTTTTTTCGTGAAGAGGATTCTCTCGTCGAAGAAAAAATTTCCGCCGTCCGAAATAAATTTGACACTCCGAAATTTTTGACGTTGACTCGCCTCGCCGCTGAAAATTTTCTTGTACAAATTCGCTAAGCAAATGTTATAATGACAGAAAATTTTTGGAGGTACTTCATTGAAGAAAAAAATTTTGTCGGGAGTGCTCGTCGCAAGTTTTTTGCTCACGGGCTGCGGCGATGAACAAATTCAATCGTCAAAACCTCCGCTCGTCAAAGTTCAAAAAATAAATCCCTCGCCGGCCGCGCAAGAAGAAAATTATTCGGGCGTCGTCAAAGGTCGCTACGAAACAAATTTATCTTTTCAAGTCGGCGGCAAAATTATTTCTCGTGACGTTCAAGCCGGCTCGCTCGTTCGGGCGGGCGAAGTTTTAATGACGCTTGACCCGAAAGATATTGTCGAACAATCAAGAGGTTCGGAGGCTCAAGTTGCCTCGACGCTCTCTCAACTTCAACTCGCCAAAAATAATTTCAATCGCTACAGCGAACTTTTCAAAGAGGACGCAATCGCCGCCGTCGTTCTTGACCAATACAAAACTCAACTCGAAGCCGCGCAGGCCGCCTACGACGCCGCAGTCGCTCAAGCCCGCCAAAGTCAAAACGCCCTCGAATACACGACGCTCACCGCCAATGCCGACGGTGTTATCTCTGAAGTTCAAGCGGAAGTCGGGCAAGTCGTCGCGGCGGGGCAAAGTGTCTTGACGCTCGTGCAGACAAATGAATTTGAAGTCGTCGCGAACATTCCCGAAAATAAAATTTCCTCCGTGCAAATCGGACAGCGCGTCTCGATAAGTTTTTGGGCGAACGATGAAAACGTTATCGGCACCGTCCGCGAAATTTCTCCGATGGCTGATTCTGCCTCGCGGACGTTCACGGTTAAAATTTCTCTGCCCGAAGTTCCAAACGTTCAGCTCGGCATGACCGCAAATGTTTCAATTCGGGAAGTTTCTTCGGGCGCGATTATCCTTCCGTTGAGTGCGATTTATCAGACGGGCGACGCCGCGCAAGTTTGGCTCGTCGAAGGCGGCAAAGTTTTGTTGAAAAAAATCGAAGTCACTGCCTTTGACGATAACAAAGTTCAAGTTCGCGGGCTCAAGGCGGGCGATACGGTCGTTGTTGCCGGCGTTCAAAAGTTGCGCGACGGGCAGGAAGTCAGGACGGGTGAGCAATGAGAAATTTAACGGAAGTCTCTTTGAACAATCGCTCGCTCGTCTGGTACTTTATCATTGTTGCGTTCGTCGGAGGAATTTTTTCTTACTTCAACTTGGGGCGCATGGAAGATCCGAAATTTGTTATTCGTGAAATGATTGTTGCAGCGTATTGGCCGGGCGCGACGGCTTACGAAATGCAAGAGCAGGTCACAGACAAAATCGAAAAGAAGTTGCAGGACATTCCCAACCTCGACAACCTTCGCAGCGAAACTCGTCCCGGCAAAACGATAATTTATATTGAGCTTAACGAAATGCCTTTAACCGAAGAAATTCGTCCGACGTGGCGTGACGTGAGGAATTTCTGCGCGGATATTAAAGACGACTTGCCCGAAGGCGTCACGGGAATTTATTTCAATGACACTTATGATGAAGTTTTCGGCTCGGTTTACGCTTTGACGGGCGACGGCTTTTCCTACGAGGAACTTCGCAAAAACGCGGAGGAAATTCGCCGCTTAATGCTCGGTATCAAAGACGTTAAGAAGATTGAACTTGTCGGCGAACAGAGCGAAATTGTTTACGTTGAGATTGAGCAGGCGAAGCTTTCCGAACTCGGCATAAGCCCGCAAGTCATTTCAAACACGCTCGCCTCGCAGAACGCAATGACGCCCGCCGGCATGATTGACACTTCAAGCGACAATGTTTATCTGCGCGTGACGGGAATTTTTAACGCCGTTGACGAAATTAAAAATCTGCCGATAAACGCCGGCGGAAAAATTTTTCGGCTCGCGGACATTGCCAAAGTTGAAAGGCGATTCAAAGAGCCGCCCGAACCGAAAATGTTTTTTAACGGCAAGCCCGCAATCGGAATTGCAATCGCAATGGAGGACGGCGGAAATATTTTGAAGCTCGGCGAAGACCTCGACCGCATGGCTGAACAAATTCAATCGGAACTGCCGCTGGGCTTGGAACTTCAGCAAGTTTCCGACCAACCGCAAGTCGTCGAAGAATCAATCGGCGAATTCGTCGAAACTCTAATCTTGGCAATCGTAATCGTCTTGGGCGTGAGCTTTGCAAGTTTGGGTTTGCGGACGGGCATGGTCGTCGCGGGCTGCATACCGCTGGTTTTGACGGGGACGTTTTGTTTCATGTACGCGCTCGGAATCGACTTGCACAAAGTTTCTTTGGGAAGTTTGATAATCGCGCTGGGGTTGCTCGTCGACGACGCGATTATCGCCGTTGAAATGATGAGCGTCCAACTTGAGCGCGGCTTGTCGAAATTCGACGCGGCTTGTCACGCCTTCAACGTCACGGCAAAACCGATGCTCACCGGCACGCTGATAACCTGCGCGGGCTTTATCCCGGTTGCGTTTTCCAAAGGCATTGCCAGCGAATTTTGCCGCGATATGTTTTGGGTCGTATCAATCGCGCTGATTTTGTCTTGGATTGTTTCGGTCATGGTCGCGCCGCTTTTCGGCACTTACATTATCAAAGTCGAGAAAAAATCTGAAGGCGAACTTTATCAAAGCCGCTTCTATAAAATTTTTCGCCGAGTGTTGGAAATTTTTTTGCGGAATAAAATTTTGGTGTTGAGCGGGACAATCGTGACGTTCGCGGGTACAATCTTCGCGGCGGATTTTGTTCAGGAAGAATTTTTCCCGCCGTCGATTCGTCCCGAAGTTTTGATAAAATTCAGGTTGCCCGAAGGTTCATCACTCGCGGCGACGCAAGAGGAGGCAAGTCGTTTTGCAAAATTCCTCGACACCGAACGCGACAACTTGGAAAATTATGCTTACTACGTCGGGAAGGATACGCCGCGTTTCGTGCTGACCGTTTCGCCGGAAGACGGCACCGATAATCAGGCACAGTTCGTCGTCACGGCTAAAAAAGATAATCGCGACATCATGATAGAAAAAATTCGTCGTGAACTGGAAGAAAATTTTCCGCTCGTCCGCCCGAATATCCAACTGATTCAGACGGGGCCGCCCGCCGATTATCCGATAATGCTTCGCGTTTCGGGCACCGACGTTGAAAAAGTTCATGCGCTCGCCGAAGAAGTTGCCGCCCGTGTTGCGCAAGATAAAAACGCCGTTGATATAAATCTTGATTGGAACGAAAAATCCAAAGTCGTGAAGATTGACCTCGACCAAGATAAATTGCGTGCGTTGGGTTTGACAAGTCAAGCGGTTAAGTCCATGCTTTACACCGAAATCAGCGGCGCGAAGGTTGCTGAATTTTACACGGGCGACAGGACGATTGACATTGAGTTGAGACTTGCCGAAGCTGACAGAAATAATCTTGCCGCGCTGAAAAATTTGCCGATATATTTGGGCGAGGCGGGTTACGTTCCGCTTGAGCAGATCGCAAAAATTTCTTACGACGCAGAATACGGCTTGATTAACCGACGCGACTTGAAACCGACAATCACGGTGCAGGCAAATATTTTATCGGGCACGGCAAATGACGCGGCGATAAAAGCTTTCAACGCGACTGAAGACTTGCGAAAAAATTTACCGCTCGGCTACTCAATCGAACCGGGCGGCGACTTAGAAGAATCAGACGAATCAACGGGGCATTTATTGGCGATGCTGCCGCTCGTCGTGTTTATAATCATGACGCTGTTGATGTTTCAGCTCAACGATATTAAAGCAATGTTCTTGACGCTGCTGACCGCGCCGCTCGGATTAATCGGAGTAATTTTCGCGCTGATAATTTTGGCAAAGCCGTTGGGATTCGTGGCGCAACTGGGAGTTATCGCACTGTCGGGCATGATAATTCGCAACTCGGTTATCCTAATCGACCAGATACAACAGCATTTGTCGGCGGGCGAAAGTCCTCACGCGGCGATAATCGATTCGGCTGTCTTGCGTTTCCGCCCGATAATGTTGACGGCGGCGGCGGCAATACTCGGCATGTTGCCGTTGATGTTGAGCGTCTTTTGGGGTCCTATGGCAGTTGCAATCGCCGGCGGACTTCTGGTCGCGACGATTTTAACTTTGTTGGTCTTGCCCGTCATGTACGCGGCAGTTTATTTCGGAAGGAGTTTAAACAATGATTGATTTTCAAGATTTCGGCTTTGAGGACAACGAACGCTATTTGGAATATCTCAAGCGGTGCATTCAAATTCCTGCCAATGTCTCGCCGATGATGGTTCTCGCTGCCAAGAAAAAGTATGTTGTTCGGCGTGCTTACGTCGATAATCTTTGCTGGCAAAAATTTTCTGTCGGCGATGCTGAATTTTGGGGAGCACCGGTCGGCGATTGGGACGAAATTAATTGGCAGAAAGTTTTCGCCAAAAATGTGCCGGCGGGTACCGTCTTTGATTTGGTGCCGGAATATCTTGTCAAGCTCTGGCAACGCGAACTCGGCTCGGCGATTGAGATTAAGGACGACCGCGACTACTGGGATTATATTTTGTACCTCGACCAAATGGAAAATCTTAGCGGCAAAAAGTTTAAAAGCATTCGCAACGCCAAAAACTCTTTTGAGAAAAAATACAACTACGAGGTTGAGGAAATTACGCCGAAAATTTTTGACGAGCTTAGGGCTTTTCAAATCGGTGCGGAAAAAGACCTTCAAGACCGCGTCGAAAACACCGAATTTGCTCAAAATGATAATTCAGATTTTTTGTTCGCGCTTGAGCATTGGGACGAGCTGAAAAATTTATTCGGTGCTGTGATTCGCGTGGACGGAAAGATTGTCGCCTATTTTTTGGACGAACAAATTGACGAGACGCACTCAATCGCGCCCTTTGCGAAGGCCGATTACAATTTTACCGGCGCGAATCAATTTGCCTATTGGTATGAAGCCAAGATAGCTTTGGAGCGCGGCATTTTGACGGAAAACATTATGGACGACGTGGGCGAAGAAAATTTGCGCTTCTTTAAGGAGCACCTCTATCCGCTGGTAATGCTGAAAAAATTCATGGTCGTTTACAATCCCGTCGAAAACGTTCACGACGTTAAAATTTCTTCCGTGCGCGACGGAGAAAAATTGACGCTGAAACTTTCCGGCAAGCTCAACACCGACTCTGCCAACTTCGCCAAGAACGAAATTTTATCGGCTTTGGACGGCGTAAAAAATCTTACGTTCGACTTGAACGGCTTGGAATATATTTCGTCTTCGGGATTGAGAATTTTGATTGCCGCGATGAAAAAAATTCGTGCGCAAGGCGGCGATATGACGGTTAAAAATGTAGGCGAACAAGTCCGCGAGGTTTTGGAGATGACGGGCTTTGCGCAAATTTTCAACTTGACTTGGAGGCCTAACATTTAATTATGCGCGAGGATTTTTTTTCAACCATTGTCGAAATCATCAAGTACGGAGGCTCGACTTTCGCCGCGCTGGTCGCAATGAGTATCTACACGACGACTGACGGCTTTTTTATCGGCAACTGGGTCGGCACCGAAGGCTTGGAGGCAATGGCGTTGGTTTATCCCGTAACGATGATTTTCATGGCATTGGGCACCCTCTTTGAAACGGGCGGCTCGGCGGTTGTCGCTCAAGTTATCGGTGAAAATAAAAAGCCTCTTGCCGAAAAAATCATGCGGAGCAATTACGTTTGCGCGTTCGTTATCGGAATAATCGTTGCGGTCGTCGGAAATATTTTTATCGAGCAGCTGCTTATGTTTCTGTCTGACAATCCGGATGAACAACACATAATCGACTTGGCAATTTCTTTCCTGCGAATTTCTTTTTGCGGCTTGCCCTTCCTGTTGACGGTCAACTTGACGGGAGCTTTCATGCGCTGTATCGATAAGCCCTCGCATGTCTTTTATCTGGTCGGCTCGACTTCACTTGCGAACATAATTTTGGACGCTCTGTTTATAATCGTCTTCGGCTGGGGCATGGAAGGCGCGGCGTTTGCAACCGTGCTTGCACAATTTTTAGGCACG
>CAMVAG010000002.1 GCA_947165405.1 uncultured Selenomonadales bacterium | reverse complement strand
GGTGCCCTTTCTTTGCTACTTTCTTTGGGCATGCAAAGAAAGTAGATTTAAAAATTTAATCGCAGTGAAAATCTTTTGCTAAGCATTGACCTTGCGCCGCTCCGTCCAATGGAAAATGCCGTAAACAATATAACTCAACGCGAGATAAATTATCATGCCGCCCATGATTGTAATCATCGGTTGCATTGTGCGCGAAGCAATGTTGTTAATGACGCGTGTCAAATCGGTTATCGTGACGTAGCCGACGACGCTTGTCCATTGAATCAAATTTACGACGGTCGATTGATAGACGGGCTTGGCGATTCGTGCGAGTTGCGGGAGTGTCACGAGTTTGAACGCCTGCCACTTTGAAAAGCCCAAAGTCCGAGCCGCTTCGACTTGCCCTTTGTCCAGAGCCAAAAGTGCCGAGCGCAAAAGTTCCGCGACGTGAGCCGCCGTGTGCATTGAGAACGTAACCACCGCGACGAGCAGAGGGCTCAATCCCGTGCGAGCGAGCACGCCGTAAAACAAAAGCATGAGCAACATCAAAACCGGCGAGCCGCGAATTATCGAGATGTAAACTTGCGCGACGACCTTGAGCGGCTTGAACTTCCCGACGCGAAAAAAACACAGCAACGCGCCGAACAAAGTTCCGAGCAGGAGCGACAGCGCGGAAATTTGCACCGTCACCCACAGCCCGTTTAAGATTGTCAACCAGCCGCCGTCTTTTATAAAAATTCTGTAAAGTAAATCTGTGAACTCCATGAGCTTATTTTTTCTCTTCCTTAAAAATCATGTGGACGATTTTGTCTTTGAAGTAAGGGTCGGTCAAAATGACGCCGGCGGGTTGGTCGGTGTCGGAGGGAATAATTTCGCTGACGGGAACAATCGCCCAAAAGACAACGTCAACTTGTTTGGAAGTCAAAGCCGCCGCACGAGCACCGCTTTCGATATGGACGAGTTCAATATTTTTCAACATGCGGTTTCCGATTTCGGCGAGGACAGCCGTGTTGAATCCTTCAGCTTTTCCGTTCGCGTTCACGTAGTCAAGCGGAGGCAAGTCACCCGTCACGGCAACTTTGATTGTGTCCGCGCCGTCGAAGTGCGGCAACTCGACGGAGGGCGGTTCTCTGTCGGCTTTTATGTCGGTGATATATTCTTTCGTCAAGCGGTCAAGCGTTCCGTCCGATTGCATTTCCTTGATAACCGCGTTCAAAGAATCTTTAAGCTCGGTCTCGTCGTCGCGCAGAGCGAAGCAGAACGAATCGACGAACTCCAGCGAATGGTCTTTCAAAACTTCATAGCGCGGGTCTTTGGCTATCATGTAGCGCGCCACGCTCCGATAAGTGCTTATCTCGTCGATTTGTTTTGACTGCAAGGCCATCTGCATTGCGTTCAGGGTGTCGAAGAAAACCGGCTTGTGCGAAGAAATTTTTACGTCAAGAGTCTCCTCAACTTTTTTCATGAACTCGCCGAAATTTTCCTCGCTGGCGTTCAGTCGGGTTATCATGCCCAGCTTAATCTTGCCCGCGTCGTCGGAAGGTTTCTTTTCTTCGCCGCCGCCGCCGCAACCCGTAATCAGCAGCAACGAACAAATCATAAGCAATGTAAAAATTTTTTTCATTCGGTAACCTCATTTCCTCAATTTAACGTGAACAATATCGTCGGAAAAATACGGTTCAGTGAAAATCACGCCGTCGGGTTTGTCGAAGTCGGGCGGTACACCTTCTGTTTGAGGCACCACTGCCCAAAAGATAACGTCGACTTCTTCGGAACTCAACGCGGCGGCTCGCGCTCCGCTTTCCACTTGCACCAAGACAAAATTTTTTTCGATACGCTTGCTGACTTCGGCGAGGACTGCCGTATTAAAACCTGCGGGCATACCGTCGGGGCGAATGTAATCCAACATCGGCAAATCACCCGTCACGCCGATTCTAATCATCGGTGCATTGTAAAAGGTCGGCAAAGAAATAACGGACGGCGTTTCGTTGCGAGTGAAATCATTTATGTAAGTCTTCACAAAGCGGGCAAGTGTCCCGTCGGCCGTCATCTCTTTGATTGCAAAGTTGAATTCGTTCCTCAACTCGGCGTCTTCTTCGCGCATGGCACAACAGAAAAGGTCAATCAATACAGGTTGCTCGATTGTCCATTCAACGTTGTTATTGAGAACGGCAATGTAATTTGCAACGGATTCATAAATACTCATCGCGTCGATTTGCCCCGCTTGAAGAGCCGCTATCATCGAATTTGTGTTATCGAAAAAAATATACTTGTACTTTGTCTTGTCGCTGTCGGTCATGCGGGATTTTTCGTAGAGTTGAGAAAGAGCCTCCTCGCTCACGTTGAGATATTTAATCGTGCCGATTTTAATTTTGTCGTCGTCAGAGCCGCAACCCGTCGCAAGCAAAAGAATCATCAGCAGGAGCGGTAAAAACTTCTTCATACTGCTTCCTTATTTTTTAAGTTTGAGGTGTTCGACGTTGTCCTTGAAGTAAGGATCGGAAAGTTCGACGCCTTCGGGCTTGTCTATGTCGGCGGGAACTTTACTGACAGTGGGAACGACAACCCAGAAGATAACGTCAATTTGTCCGGAGCTCAACGCGCTTGCACGAGCACCGCTGTCGATGTCAACGACTTCAACATTTTTGCCGCTGCGTTTTGCGATTTCGGCAAGGAGCGCGGTATTGAAGCCTGCCGCTTTGCCTTCCGCGTTGACATAATCGAGCGGCGGAAGGTCGCCCGTCACACCGACTTTAATCGTGTCTGCGCCTTCGGTCATGGGAATTTCGATTGCGGGAGGAGCTTGCCCTTTGTCAACGTCGGTGATGTATTCCTTGACGAGTTTATCGAGCGAGCCGTCGGATTTCATTTCGCCGAGTGCTTTGTTGAGTTCGTCTTTGAGCACGGTGTCGTCTTTGCGCATGGCGAAGCAGAAACTATCGGAAAGATTTTTGAGCGTCGAGTCGCCTACGCTTTCATACTTGTCGTTGTTGGCGATAACATAATTTGCCACGTTGGCATAAAGGCTCATCTGATCGATACTGCCCGATTCGATACCCATTTGCATAAGCTTCAAGCTGTCGTAGTAAGTGACGGTGAAATTGGTGAGCGGAACTTTTGAATCTTCTTCCACCATCTTTAAAATATCATCCATTTTCTTTTCGGTGACGTTGAGGTGAGTTATCATGCCGAGTTTGACTTCGCCCGAAGCGGCAGGTTTTTCGGCAGCAGGTTTATCGCCGCCTCCGCCGCCGCAACCCGTGAACAATGCACCCGCCATTACGCAGGACAAAAGAACCTTTGCAATACGTTTGAACTTCATTTTGAAAACCTCCGTTTAAAATTTTTTTATTTCTTAAGTTTGAGATGCGCAACGTTGTCTTTGAAGTAAGGCTCGGAAAGTTCGACGCCTTCGGGTTTGTCAATGTCTAAGAACAGGTGTTCTAAAGGAATATCATCATTGCCTAAGGGCACGATTACCCAGAACACGACGTCGATAACCTTTGAACTCAACGCTGCCGCACGCGCTCCGCCGTCAATCTGAACAATCTCAATGTTTTTGTTGAGACGTTTGGCAATTTCGGCAAGCAGAGCGGTATTGAATCCTGCAGGCGAATTGTCGGGCAAAATTAAATCGAGCGGCGGCAAGTCACCCATCACACCAACTTTAATCGTCTCCGCGCCGTCAATCGTCGGAATTTCGACCTTCGGAATGTTGTCGGCTTTAACGTCGTTAACGTACTCTTTAGTAAGCTTGTCAAGCGAGCCGTCGGACTTCATCTCTCCGATAACTTTATCAAGGTCGGCTTTAAGTTGAGTATCTTCCTTGCGCACGGCGAAACAGAATACGCTGTTGATTTTTTCCAAGTTCTTATTTTCGACAAGCTCATATTTGTCGTTGCTTGCAATCAGGTAATTTGCGACGCTTTGAAATGTACTGATTTGTTCGATTTCGCCCGCCTCAACAGCCAGTTGCATCGTATTTAAGTTGTCGTAGAACTTGGGCAGGTGCTTAATATCTTTGTCGCCAAGTTTCTCTGCGCCTTTGTCGATGAGTTCGCCCAAAGTTGTTTCGTCGGTATTAAGGGGGGTTATCATGCCGAGCTTGATTGGCGCGGAAGAACCGGCTGCGGGTTTATCGCCGTCGGTTTTTGCAGGAGTATCGCCGCCGCCGCAACCCGTGAACAATGCGCCCGCCATTACGCAGGACAAAAGAACTTTGGCGATTTTTTTCAGTTTCATTTGAACACCTCCGTTAAATTTTTTTTTATTTTTTAAGTTTGATTGTGGCAAGATTATCTTTGAAGTAGGGAGCCGTGAGTTTGAGACCTTCGGGCGTGTCGATGTCGGCAGAAATTTTATCGCTTAAGGGAACGACTACCCAAAAGATAACGTCGATAAGTTTCGAGTTCAAAGCCGCCGCACGAGCTCCCGTTTCAATTTGAACAAGCTCAATATTTTTTCCGCTGCGTTTGGCGATTTCGGCGAGAATGGCTGTGTTGAATCCGGCGGGCGTGTTATCGGCAAGAATCAAATCGAGCGGAGGCAAGTCACCCGTTATGCCTACCTTAATCGTTTGCGCGCCTTCGACTTTAGGAATTTCGACTTTCGGCGGAGTTTGTCCTTTGTCGACGTTCGTAACATAATCGTTGAGGAATTTGTCAAGCGTGCCGTCTGCTTTCATTTCGCTTAGGGCTTTGTCGAAGTCGTTTTTGAGTTGCTCGTCGTCTTTCCTCACGGCGAAGTGGAAGTTGTATTCGATTTTGTCCAGCGCGTCGCGTTTGACGATTTCAAACTTGTCGTTGTTGGCGATGAGGTATTCGGCAACGCTCTTGTAAATGCTTACCTCTTCAACTTTGCCGGACTCAATGCCCAGCTGCATGAGCTTGAGGCTGTCGAAAAATTTCGGCTTGTATATGCGTTTCTTCGCGCCGGTTTCCTCTTCGATGTTCGTCAAAACTTCGCCCATGCTTTCTTCGGTCGAGTTGAGATGCGTCAAGATACCGACCGTGCATTCTTTGTAGGAATAGTTGTTGCCGGGTTTATCGCCGCCGCCGCCGCAAGCCGTGAACAATGCGCCGACCAATACGCAGGACAAAAGAACTTTGGCGATTTTTTTCAGCTTCATTTGAACACCTCCTTAAAAAGTTTATTGCTTAAGTTTGATATGAGCGATGTCGTCTTTGAAATAAGGTTCGCTCAATTCGATGCCTTCGGGCTTGTCAATATCGGCAGGCAAAATGGCGTTGGCGGGAACAATCGCCCAAAAGATAACGTCGATTTGATCCGAATTCAAAGCGGCGGCACGAGCACCGCTGTCGATTTGAACGAGTTCGATATTTTTGTTGAGACGTTTGGCGATTTCTGCAAGCAAGGCGGTGTTGAATCCTGCGGGCGTTCCGTCTGCAAGCACGAGGTCAAGCGGCGGCAAGTCACCCGTCACACCGACTTTAATCGTGTCCGCGCCGTCGACTTTGGGAAGTTCAATCTTCGGAGGATTTTTTCCTTTGTCGACGTTTATAACGTATTCCCTAACGAGTTTGTCGAGCGAGCCGTCAGCTTTCATTTCGCCGATAACTTTATCGAGGTCTGCTTTGAGTTGCGCGTCCTCTTTCTTCACGGCGAAGCAGAAATTATCGGTAAGCTCTTCAATCCAATCGTCGTGTGCGATTTCCAATTTGTCGTTATTCGCAATGAGATAATCGGCGACGCATTTGTAAGTGCTTATCTTGTCGACGTTGCCCGCTTCCAAACCCATTTCCATTAAGCTCAAGTTGTCGTAGAAAACGGGAATGTGATTGACGACTTTTGCACGCATCCTCTCTTGGATTTTGAAAAGGTATTCTTCCATTTGTTTTTCGCTTGCGTTGAGGTGGGCTATCATTCCGATTTTGTTTATCGTGGCTTGCGAGTTGGGGTCTTTTTTTTCGGTGCTGCTGTCCGAACCGCAACCGGTCATAAGCAGAGCCGCTGCGCATATTGCCGCAAAAAATTTTTTCAATCTCAAAGAACAATCACTCCTTTTTAACAATTGGGAATTGGAAATTGGGAATTATTTTTTTATTCCCGATTCCTTAAAGCTCAAAGCTTTTTGCTGAACTCAATCGCCTTGCCCGTGCCGAGAGCTACGCAACTCAACGGGTCGTCAGCGAGCATGGCAGGGATATTTGTCTCCTTGCGAATCAAATCTGCCAAGCCGTAAAGCATCGCTCCTCCGCCCGTCAAAACAATTCCGTGATCCATGATGTCGGAGGCAAGTTCGGGCGGCGTCTTTTCCAAAACATTTTTGACGCAGATAACAATGTTCTCAACCGAATCGTGAAGGGCTACGGCGATTTCGTCAGAGCTTACGTTTATATTTTTCGGCAAGCCGCTGATAACGTCTCGACCGCGCACGCTTAGATTTTCTTTCCTTGCGCCCTCGTAGGCAGCACCGACTTTGATTTTGATATTCTCCGCCGTGCGTTCGCCAATCATTAGATTATATTCTTTCTTGATGTAAAATTCTATGTCGCTGTCGAATTTGTCGCCCGCAATACGAATGCTTTCGCCGCAGACAATGCCGCCCAAAGAGATAACCGCAACGTCGCAGGTGCCGCCGCCGATGTCCACGACCATCGAACCCATAGGCTCGGAAATGTCTATGCCAGCACCCAATGCCGCAGCTATCGGTTCCTCGATAAGCTCGGTGCGTTTTGCTCCCGCCTGTTCAGCTGCCTCTTGCACTGCGCGCTTCTCAACGTCATTGACACCCGTCGGCACGCAAATCATTACCTTCGGACGAAACAAAAACGACCGCCCGATAACTTTTTCCAAGAAGTGTCGAATCATTGACTCGGTCATTTCGAAATCGGCAATGACTCCGTCGCGCAGCGGGCGAATCGCAATGATATTGCCGGGCGTGCGTCCTATCATGTCACGCGCCTCTTGCCCTATTGCCAAAATTTTGTCGCTGTCTTTGTCCACGGCAACAACCGACGGCTCACGCAAGACAATTCCTTTGCCTTTGACGTAAACCAAAATATTTGCCGTGCCCAAATCTATTCCGACGCTCATTGACATTCCAAAAAACAAATTGAAAAACTCCTTTCTGCCAACGCGCAAAAAATTCCTGAAAACCGCAAGGATTGTATCATGCTTTATTTTTATTGGCAATTTCCCGATAAAAATTTTTGTACCGTTGAAGCGTCAAAGATATGGTTCCGACGAAAATTTTACTGCGCCGAAAATTCGACGAGGTTTTTTTTATTGTAAACAAGCGGCAGGAAAATTCGCGGCGACGATAGAATAAGCCTTGCGAAAAAATTTTACGGAGGGAAAATTTCAGATATGAAGGATTACAAAAGCGAAAGTATCAGAAATGTAGCATTCTGCGGTCATGGCCGCTCGGGCAAGACGACTTTGCTCGAAGCGGCACTCTTCAACAGCGGCGCGACGACTCGTCTCGGCAACGTCGACCTCGGCACAAGCGTCCTCGACTTCGAACCCGAAGAAACCAAACGCAAGATGTCAATCAGCGCGTCTTTGGCGGCAGTCGAATGGAAGAATTTTAAAATCAATGCGCTTGACGTTCCCGGCTTCCCCGATTTCGTCGCGGAAATGCACGGAGCTTTGGCGGCGGCCGATTCTGCGGTTATCGTCGTCAGTGCAAGTGCGGGCGTCGAAGTCGAAACGGAAAAAGCTTGGGCTCTCGCCGAAAGTCTCAACTTGCCCCGCGCCTTCTTCGTGACAAAAATGGATCGTGAACACGCGGACTTTGAAAAAGTTCTCACCGACCTCAGAAATAAATTCGGCAACAGCGTCGTGCCCGTTCAAGTTCCCGTCGGCAAAGAGGACAGCTTCAAAGGCGTCGTCGATTTGCTGAAAGTTTTTTCCAAAGTCAAAGCCGATGACGAACAAATTGACGCGGCGGAAGTCGAGGACGAAGTCGAAGAAAAACGCCTTGAAATGTTGGATACCGTTGCCGAATTCAACGACGACCTCATGGAAAAATATCTTGAAGGCGACGTTGAAGACCTCGACGAAAAAGAAATTTCGGAGGCATTGGCGGCGGGCTTCGCAGAGGCAAAAGTTTTCCCCGTGTTCGTCGGCAGCGCGCTTAAAAATATCGGCGTCAAAAAATTCCTCAACAGCCTCGTCGAATTTTTCCCCGCGCCCGATTCCAAAAACTACACCGGCATTAATCCCAAGACGGACGAGCTTGTCGAACGCAAAATTTCCGAGCCGTTCAGCGGACAAATTTTCAAAACATTGGTTGACCCGTTCGTCGGGCGCATGTCTTATGTTCGAGTCTTCAGCGGCGACATGAAAGGTGACGCGACTTATCAACTCTTCGGCGAAAATTCGGAAGGTCAGGAACGTTTGAGCGGGCTTTTCACCATGCAAGGCAAGAAACAAATTCCCGTCGACGTTGCACACGCGGGCGATATTGTTGTCACGAGCAAACTTGCCAACGCAAAAACCGGCGACACCCTCTGCGACAAAGCCGCACCGATTAAATACGAGCGCATTAAATATCCCGAACCGATGTTGGCTATGGCAGTCACTTCCGAGAAGAAAGGCGAGGAAGATAAAGTTTTCGGAGCGATTACCCGTCAGCAAGACGAAGACCCGACGATTATGCTTGTCAAGAACGCCGAGACCAAGCAGACGATTTTGAAAGGCGTCGGCGAAGTTCACCTCGATATTTTGAGCGACAAGATTCAGCGCAAGTTCGGCGTCAAGATGGTTTTGGGCGAGCCGCGTGTTGCTTACCGTGAAACCATTCGCAAGAACGTCGAAGTTCAAGGCAAGCACAAGAAACAATCGGGCGGTCACGGTCAATACGGCGACGTTTGGTTGAAAATCGGCCCGAACAAAGACGCCAATCCCGAAGTCAACAACGGCAATGTTTGGACGGAAAGTATCTTCGGCGGCAGCGTTCCGCGTCAATATTTCCCGGCCGTCGAAAAGGGCACGCAAGAAACTTTGGCGGAAGGCGTCATTGCCGGCTATCCCGTCGTCAATGTCAGCGTCAATCTCTTTGACGGCTCCTATCACGCGGTCGACAGCTCCGAAGCCGCTTTCAAAATGGCAACGTCGATTGCGATTAAGAAAGGCATTCTCTCCGCCGACCCGATTTTGCTTGAGCCGATTGACGAGATAACCGTTTTGACACCCGAAAATTACATGGGCGACATTATCGGCAAACTCAACAGCAAGCGCGGAAAAATTTTGGGCATGGATCCTAAGGGCAAGGGCATGACCGAAGTCAAAGCTTTGATTCCGTCGAGTGAACTTTACAAATATGCAACCGACCTCCGTTCGCAAACGCAGGGCAGAGCCTCTTACAGCTTGAAGTTCTCTCACTACGATCCGATGCCCGACAAGCTCGCCGAAAAGATTATCGAAGAGCACAAGGCAGCTCAAGCCGAAAAATAATTGACACTTGACCAAAATAAAATCCCGACAGATTTTTTTCCGTCGGGATATTTTTTATCGGTTGTCTTGAAAAAATTTTTTCCTCGCCTTACGCAAGTCGTTGCTGAAACGTTCCTCCTCGCTGAAGAGGCAACCGCAATAATTTTGCCGATAAAGCCCAAGCTCCAAGCTCAAGTCAATTCCTTCCTGCCAACCTTCGCGGAAGTCTTCATAAAAAAATTTCACGCCGAACATTTTCGCAAAGTGCTCGGCGATTTTTTTCATCAGCTCGTGATTTTGATGCCGGCTGTAAAAAAGTGTCGAGGTGAAAATTTCAAAATTATTTTCGGAGGCGAAACGCGCCGCCTCACTCAATCGCCACGAATAGCAAATGCCGCAACGCTTATGAAAGCCGTCGGCAAATTGAATCGTGTCTTGCTCGTCGACGAGGTTAAAAGTCTTCGCCAAAAATTCACGCAGGCGATAATGATTGTCCTCGAAAAGTTTTATCCCGACCTTCTCGGAAAATTCCCGCGCTGTCTTCAAACGCCGTTTCCATTCTTGATAAGGATGAATGTTGGGATTGAAAAAAAATCCGACGGGCTCAAAATTTTCCTCGCGCAATTTTTTCACGGGATAACACGAACACGGCGCGCAACACATGTGCAACAAAATTTTTCCGCTCAATAAATGGTATACTCCTTCCAAGGGATTTGGTCGAGGCGAATCGAATTCAAAAAATTTACAATGTCTTTGCGCCCGTAATAATGAGGCGTGCCGTTTGAATCCTGCGACATTAAAATTATCGGCATGTTCGGGAAAAATTGTGAAAGGTAACTTCGGACTCGAACCGCCCGCGAAGTGTAATTCGTCACCAGCCGATTGACGACGACTATCGCGAACGTCACGCCCTGCTCTATGATAACTGCGCCTTGAATTTTCATGTTGCTCACCCGCCTTGCAAAAAATTTTTTTGATTATAAAATAATCCTGCGACGCTGTCAAAAAGGAGGTCGAAAGCTTGAAAGCATTTCTTTTGATAATCTTTGCGGCGTTGTTGGCAATCGGTTGCGGCAACGAGAAGACTTCCGCTCCGCAAGAACTTCTGAACGTTTCCTACGACGCGACCCGCGAATTTTATGCAGACTACAACGAAAAATTCAAAGCGCATTGGGAAAAGGAAACGACGGGCGGCAAAATCACATTGACTCAATCTCACGGCGGCTCCGAAAAGCAGGCTCGCGCAGTCATTGACGGCTTGGAGGCGGATGTCGTGACGCTTGCCCTTTCCTACGACGTGACGCAAATAAAAAATGCCGGACTGATTCGCGGCGGCTGGAGGATTGAATTTCCCGACAACTCTTCGCCATACACCTCGACGCCGGTTTTTCTCGTTCGTGAAGGTAATCCGAAAAATATTCGTGACTGGGATGATTTGATTCGCGACGACGTGAAAATTGTTACGCCCAATCCGAAGACTTCGGGCGGCGCGAAATGGAATTACCTCGCGGCTTGGGAATATGCCGACAGAAAATTTGACGGCGACGAGGAATTGATTCGCGACTTCATGAAAAAAATTTTTGATAACGTGGTTGCACTCGACGACGGAGCTCGCGGCTCGACCAAAAGTTTTCAAAGCGGCAAAGGTGATGTTTTAATCGATTGGGAAAATGAGGCTCTGCTTTTGAAAGAAAATTTTCCCTACGATTATGATGTTGTCCTGCCGAGCTTGAGTATCCTCGCCGAGCCGAGCGTTGCCGTCGTCGATAAGGTTGCAGAAAAGAAAGGCACCCGCAAGCTTGCCGAAGAGTATTTGCGTTGGCTTTATTCGCCCGAAGGACAGGAGACCGCCGCACAAAATTTTTATCGCCCGCGCAACGAAGAGATTCTTCAAAAATATGCCAAAATCTTCAAGCCGCTGGAAGTCTTCACGATTGATGAGGAATTCGGCGGCTGGGTTAAGGCTTACGACGATCACTTTGCCGACGGCGCGACCTTCGACCAAATTTATCGCAAGAAGTGATTTACAGAATCATTTTTTTACCAACTTGGAGCCGCTGATTTTGTAAGCCGTGCCGTTGACGTTGAAGCTTGTCGCCGAAAAATCTTTCAGCGTAATTGCGTTGGTCGTCGAGCCGACTTTGAAATAAATTTCGTCTTTTGAACTGTTGTAAGCGGCGGAAAAACTTCCGGTGATCTTCAAGAGGTCGTTGTCGTCGAAGCCGAAGATAACATCTTTGCCATTGCCGCTTGAGTAGAGGAACGTATCGGCGTTCGCGCTGCCCCAAAGTGAATCGTTGCCCTTGCCGCCCGCGACAGTCATTGCCGAGCCGAAAATTTTTATTGAATCGTTGCCGGTGCCGCCGCTTATCGACGCCTTGTTAAAATCGGCGGCAAAATCGAATTCGTAGCCGCTGCCGCTGACCGTGACTTTCTTGTTGAGAGAACTTGCCTTGAGCGTGATGACTTTTCCTGTGAGAGAAATGCCGTTGAGCGATTTGACGCCCGCAATCGTCGCCAAAGTTTTGGTTGCCGCTTTGGAATAATTTATTATGTTGTTCGAGAGGGTGTAGCCCGCCGAAGTCGTTTGCTTGAGCGTGGCAGTCGTCTTCTTGAGGCTCCAAGCTTTCGAAGCAGAAGATTTGGTTACGTTCTTGCCGAGCGCGAGAGTGTAGCCGCCGCTGACCGTCACTTTGTCCGTGCCGAGTGAGGCTTTCGACACCGTGACGATTTTTTTATTTAAGCTTAGCCCGTCGAGGCTCTTGACGCCGCTGACTTTGACCAAAGTTTTTTTCTTGTGAGTGTAAGTCGCCGTCTTGTTTTTGAACGAGCGACTGACCGCGAAAATATTTTTGCCGTCGTCGTAAAGCAACTTGCCCTTTGCATTTTTGAGCGTCACTTTGCCGCCGCCGACCGTGAAGATAATATCCTTGCCGCTTGTTTGTGTTGAGTAAGTGCCTCCGATTTGCAAAGTCGAGGTGTCGTTGAAGCCGACGATTATATCGTTGCCGTCGCCCGAATTGTATTTGAACAAAACATTTGCTCCGTCGTTTTCGAGGTAATCTTTGCCCGCGCCTCCTTCAAGCGTGACGAAAGCGGGATAAATCGTTTCAATCGTATCGTATTTTTTCGTCGTTTGATTGTAATCGGCGTAGTTGACGGTGTGAATATTTTTAATCGTGTCGTTGCCTGCGCCCGCCGAAATCGTGACGTAAGAGCCGCCGTAATTTGTGAAGCTTTCCGCCGCCTCGCCGCCCGCGATTGAAACTTTGTTGCCGCCGACGCAATAGTCGCTGCCGTTTGAAATTACGTTGTTGCCCGCGCCGCCGTCGATTGTCACGTAATCGCCGATATTGTTTATCGAGTCGTTGCCCTTGCCGCCGAGTATCGCAGAATTTTTTCCGCTGAAGTTTTCATCGTTGTGATTGTAAAAATAATCCCAAGACTCGTAGTAGCGATAGCCGTTGTAAATCAAATCGTTGCCGTCGCCGCCGTCGAGCCGTGATTTTTCTCCGTGACTTGTGATAGTATCGTTGCCCGCGCCGCCGCTGATTGAGACGGAAGAGCCGCCGAGTTCATAGTCGCGATAGCCGCCGTTGATAATGAAATCGTTGCCTGCCTCGCCCGCCAAAGAGGAATTGTCGCCGCGATTTTTTATTTTGTCATTGCCGTTGCCGCCCGCAGCCGTGATGCCGTTTCCGTTGGTCAAGAGGAGGTCGTTGCCTGCCTCGCCGAAAATTTTCATCCCGTCGCCTTGAGCGGAAAGAGAATCGTTGCCCGCGCCTCCGAGTATCGAAGATTTTTTTCCGCTGCCGGTGAGGAAATCGGCTTTATCGGTGCCGGCGATTGAAGCTTTATCCGTCCAAGCGTAAGATTTTTTTTTGTTGTAAGAGTCAGCGGTTTGCTTTGCAAGATAGCGCAGGAACATGTAGCCCGCCGCGTAAGTGTTCTTGTCGCCCGTGCTGTAGTTGGTCACGTCAAGATATTTTTTCAGCGTGTTTGCATTGCCCGCCAAAGACTTTATGTAGGAGGCGCGTCTGTGGTCGGCTCCGCATGTCAATTCCGCCAAACCTTCCGCAAGAAAGCGCGGCAAATTTCCCATGAAAAGATTTTGTGCAATGTGAGTGAATTCGTGAGCAATCGCGCGGTCGACGCCGTTGCCGTTGTAATCGTCGCTGCTATAAAATTTCGTGTCGCTTACATTTATCTTGACGGAGTTGTCGGTCGTCCTGCCCCAGTAGCTTGCATTCTTAACGAGAGAAAAATTTATCGTGTCGCCTTCCGAAAATTCGACGCCGTAACTTTCCTCAATCAAGCTCAAAGATTCTTCAGCCCACCGGCTGTAAAGTCCGTTCAAAATTTTTTTGCCGACGGCGGTGAGGCTTGAAAGTTTTTCGGCAATGTTAATCGTCACGTCATTTGCAACGAAGGATGTTTTCTTATAATTTTTAATCGTCTTGACGGTCGAGGTTTCGGGGATGACGTTGGAAGTTGTCTTGACGGATAAGCTGCCCGCGTCCCAGCCGGTTATCGCGCCGGTGTCGTCGTTGCCGAGAATTATCCCGCAATATTTTTTCAGGAAGGTATCGGCGTCGCCCGCCTTCTTGCAATCGGAAATCATTTTGTCGATAACTTCTTGAATGCTTTCAAACGGCGTGCACATTCTGATTGATTCGTCGAGCTTCGCGATTTCGGTGAGCTGCGATTTACTCCAAGCTTTGACCAAATTTTTTATCACGTCCTGCGCGGAATAACCCGTGCCGTAAATTTTCGTGGTCGTCTTGCCCGAAGAATTCTTAACGGTTATGGCGCGCCCCTTCATGTCTTTGAGCGTCAAGGTGCCTTTGCCGATTTTGAAAATCAAATCGTTGCCGCTGAAAGAGTAGCTGTCGACAGCCGCCGCAGAAATTTTAATGATGTCGCCGCCGTTGTAGCCGCTTATGATTTTGTTGCCGCCCGTGTATGTAAAGGTCTTCGCCATGAAAATTCCTCCTTTGAATCAAAATTAATGATAGCGAACTCGCCGCGCAATGTAAAGATTTTTCGGAGGCATAAAAATTTTTTCCGCAAAGTCAAACAAAGTGTGCTATAATTTTCTTGTGAATTTCATTTTGAAGGAGCGATTGTATGAACTTAAATATCGGCGAAGTACTCAACGGCTTTTGCTTGAAAAATATTTCGGAGGTTGAAGAACTCGGCGCGAAGACTTACGAACTCGAACACGTCAAGACGGGCGCGAAACTTTTTTTCGTTGAGACCGACGACGACAACAAAGTTTTTTATATCGGCTTCCGCACGCCGCCCAAAGACGATACGGGCGTTGCGCACATCATCGAACACTCTGTTCTTTGCGGCTCGAAAAAATATCCGCTCAAGGAACCGTTCGTCGAATTGGTCAAAGGCTCGTTGAACACTTTCCTCAACGCCATGACTTATCCCGACAAAACCGTTTATCCCGTCGCCAGCCGCAACGCCAAAGATTTCCGCAACCTGCAAGACGTTTACCTCGATGCCGTCTTCAATCCCGCAATGCTCACCACGCCCGAAATTTTGATGCAAGAGGGTTGGCACTACGAAGTAATTAGTAATGCGGAATGCGCAATGCGTAATGAAAAAAATAATTGCGCATTAAGCATTACGAATTGCGCATTGACTTACAGCGGCGTTGTCTATAACGAAATGAAAGGCGCGCTTTCTTCGGCGGAAGATATTTTGGGCGATAAACTTTTGCGAGCGACCTTCCCGCAAAATTGTTACGGCTTTCAATCGGGCGGCGACCCCGAAGCAATTCCAAACCTCACGCAAGAAAATTTTATCGCCTTCCACAAAAAATTTTATCATCCTTCGAACAGCTACATTTATCTTTACGGCGACTTGGACATTGCCGAGCAGCTTGAGTATCTTGACCGCGAATATCTTTCCAAGTTCGATAAGATTGAAGTCGATTCGGCGATTGACTTCCACCCGGCGTTTACCGAAATGAAACGCGTTGCCGAAGTCTATCCGATTGGCGAGGAAGAAGATTTTTCGGGAAAAAGTTTTCTGTCGTTGAATTTGGTTGTCGGCGACACCCTCGACACGCGCACGAATTTTGCTTTGGAAATTTTGACGCACGCGCTCTTCGGCAGCCCCGCCGCTCCGATTCGCAAAGCTTTGATTGATTCGGGCTTGGGCAAGGACGTTGACGCCGGCATTGAAGACGATTTAAGACAGCCGACTTTTACAATCACGTTGACCGGCTCCGAAATCGACCGCGTCGAAAAATTTTACACGCTCTTGACCGAAGAACTTCAAAAGCTCGTCGAGGGCGGTATCGATAAAACTTTGTTGCAGGCGTCGATTAATTTGGCGGAATTCAAACTGCGCGAGGCTGACTTCGGACTTGCGCCCAAAGGTTTGATTTACGGCTTGCGGCTTTTGAAGACGTGGCTTTACGGCGGCGACCCAAATGCTTATCTTCGCTACGAGGAGGATTTGGCGGCGATTAAGCGCGGGCTTGATGAAAATTATTTCGAGGGCGTTATCAAAAAATATTTCCTCGACAACCCGCACAAAGTTTTGATGACTCTTGCGCCCGACAAAACTTTTGCAAAGAAACGCGACGCCGCTCAAGCCGCAAAGCTTGCCGAAATTAAATCGACTTTGACGCCCGCGCAGATTGAGGAAATCATTTCGACGACTGCCAAATTAAAACTTCGTCAACAGGCACCCGACTCGCCCGAAGCTTTGAAGACGATTCCGATTTTGAAACGCGAAGACCTGCGCAAAGAGGCTGAACGTCTTCCGCTGCAATTCCGTGACTTGAGCGGCACGAGGATTCTTTTCAGCAACATCGAGACGCACGGCATAATTTACTTGACGTTTTATTTCGACGCGCTGAAAGTTCCGCAGGATAAACTTTTCCACGCCTACCTTCTTGCAAGTCTTTTGGGCAACGTCGACACGAAAAAACATTCTTACGAGGAGCTGGCTATCCTCACAAATTTGAACGTCGGAGGCTTCGGTGCAAACCTTCGCGCAGATTCGGAAAACGGCAAGCCGAATTCTTTTGCGCCGCGCCTGAAAGTCTACGTCAAAGCTCTCAAGTCAAAGTTCGTTGAGATGAGTGAACTTCTTGCCGAAATTTTTAACGAAACCGTCTTCACGAACAAGAAACGCCTACGCGAACTGATTGAGCAAGACCAACTTGCTTTTGAACTCAACTTGCAGAGCATGGCAACGACGATAATTTCCTCGCAGCTCGCCTCTTACCAAACGAAAACCGGTGCTTACAACGCCGCCGCTCTTCTGCCGTATAACAAATTCTTGAAAAATTTGCTTGCCGACTTCGACGCGAACTTTGATAATCTGGTTGACGACTTGAACGACGTGCGCGACCGCCTCGTCAATCGCAACGGCTTGATTGTCAGCGTGACTTCCAACGACGAACTTTACAGAGACTTCACGCCGCATCTTTACAAGCTGATTAAAAGCATTACGGTTGACGAATTTACCCGCGAGCATTATTCTTTCCCTTGCAAGCCGAAAAACGAAGGGCTTTACTCTCAAAGCCGCGTGCAATATGTCGGCAAGGGCGCGAACTTTATCGAGCTCGGTCACGAATACAACGGCGCGCTGAACATTTTGGAAACGATTCTGCGCTACGAATACTTCTGGATAAAAATTCGCGTGCAGGGCGGAGCATACGGTGCCTTTGCAAGTTTCAATCGCAACGGTGCATTGTTCTTCGGTTCGTATCGCGACCCCAACCTCGTCAAGACGCTTGAGACTTTCGGTGGGACAGCGGACTTCCTAAAAAATTTTGACGTGAGCGACCGCGAAATGGACAAGTACATAATCGGCACGTTGAGCAAGATTGACAAGCCGTTGACGCCGTCGATTAAAGGACAGCTCGCCGCCGATTTCTGCTTGAGGAATATCACCTACGCCGACCGCCAAAAATCCCGCGATGAAATTCTCTCGGCGCGGCAGGAAGATATTCGCGCCCTATCGAAAACGATTGAGGACTGCATGAATCAAAATTATCTTTGCGTCTTCGGCAACGAGGAAATCCTCAAACAACACGCAGAAATTTTCGGCGAAATTAAAAATGCAATTAGTAATGCGTAATGCGCAATGCGCAATTAAAACCAAAATCATTACGCATTACGCATTACGAATTACGCATTGCTTTTAGGAGGGCTTTACATGAAACAAATTCCGTTTAAGGGCTCGTGCGTCGCGATAGTTACACCTTTCGACGAAACGGGCGTGAACTTTTCCGAACTCGGTCGCATGATTGACGACCAGATTAAAAATCACACGGACGCAATTTGTATCACGGGCACGACGGGCGAGGCGGCCACCATGAACGACGACGAACACAAAGCCGCGATTAAATTCACCGTCGAACACGTGGCAGGGCGCGTTCCCGTAATCGCAGGCACCGGTTCCAACGACACAGCCTACGCAATCGAACTCTCTCAATACGCGGAAAAAGTCGGCGTCGATGCCGTCTTGCTTGTCACGCCTTACTACAACAAATGCACTCAAGCCGGGCTTGCCGCTCACTATTTGAAAATCGCTGACAGCATAAATACCTCCGTGATTCTTTACAATGTGCCGGGTCGCACAGGCGTCGACATCAAGCCGGAAACTTACGCCAAACTTTCCAAGCACCCGCGCATTGTCGCTGCCAAAGAAGCTAACGGCGATTTGACTTCGATCTTGAGGACGCGCAAGCTCTGCGGAGACGACTTGGCAATTTATTCGGGCAACGACGACCAAATTATTCCGATTTTGTCACTCGGCGGCAGCGGAGTCATTTCCGTTCTCTCGAACGTCGCGCCTTACGACACTCACCTCATCTGTCAAAATTATTTCGACGGAAAATTTGAGGAAGCCTCGCGGATGCAGATTGACTATTGCGATTTAATCGACGCGCTCTTTTGCGAAGTCAATCCCATTCCCGTCAAAGTCGCCATGCGTCTTTTGGGTTGGAAGGTCGGAGAATTGCGCATGCCGCTTTGCGAACCCGAACCCAAACATCTCGAACAAATCAAAACTGCGCTGAAAGCTCACGGGTTACTGAAATGACCAAGTACGAAAAAGACATGCTCAAGTTTGAAGAATACGGTGCCGCCAAAAACGACGACGGCAAATATCTCGTCTACGCCTTCTATGAAGGAGAAGCGGGCGGGCTTGCCTATTTTTTGGACGGTGAATATCGGTGCAGGCGAATTTTCACGAAGACTTTTTATCGCCTGCTTGAAGAGGGACAAGCCGTGCGCATTGAGCCCGACGAAGCCAAAACTTTGATAAAGGAGAAACGCTCATGAAAAAATTTTTTGCCGCATTGACAATGCTGGCGGTGTTCGTGACTTCCTCGATTGCATTTGCGGCTTTCGAGGAAACCGTGGAGGAAGATGCAAACCTCGTTGCCGTGAAAAAAATGGCGATTGCCTATCCCAACTACTACAAGACGGAAGAAGCCGAGCCCGAAATTTACGACTTCACGAAAGACATTTACAACGCAGGCAGATTCACTTCCAGCCGCGAAATTGTTTCCTATGAAGACATTGCCGCCTCCATTCGCAAAGACACGGGCATTGACATCTACTCTTTGGACGTGACCGAAGCCGAAAAAGTTTACACTCAATATGTGAGCCGCTACGCCGACTCCTACGTTATAACGACCGTCACCAACAATTCGAAACGCCCGTGGCTTTTCTTCTACGTCTACAACGCCGCCGACTCCAAGCTCATGTACACCTACAGCATTCAGAGCAACGTCCTCGACAAGAGCGCGAAAGACTACGGCAAAGCTGCGGAAGATTTCTTTAAGCAATTCGACACGACCGCCAAGAAAAATATGACTAAGGAAGAGCGCAAAGAACTTGAAGAAAAACAAAAGGCGGCGCGAATTTACAAACGCCACGTCGACAAGGTGACTTACAAGACCGGCAAAGACAAACTCGACATGGTTCGCAAAAAATAATCTTAACGACAGAAATAAAAAAACCTCCCGCGAATTTCCGGGAGGAATTTTTTTTAATCGCCGTAGAGGATTAATCGAACCATTTGCCCCATCTCGGATTTATCGGAATATTTTTGCGGCGGGCGTCGGTTGTTGTTGACTTCCAAAACAGCTCGCGTATCGTAGGAAAGAATTCGCGAAGACAAAATTTCATAAATGCGTTTCGCAGGAGTTATCAGCACGTTGTAAGTATACATGCGATTCAGGCTCGCCTTAATGACTGCCATTTGAACGGTAAAGACTTCTTCGCTGTCGGAGCTCACGCTGTCGGCGTCATAATAATAGCCGGTGTCGTCCATTGCGTCGATAAACTTCAGATTTTCCGCCGAGCAAATATTTCCGTTGAGAAGAATCATCGCCGCGCAGATTGTCAAAATTGTCAAAAACTTTTTCATATACCAAAAACCTCCGTCACACACGTCCGCAAAAGTTCTTGCATGACCGTCACGTTTAACAAGAGAGCTTCGGATTGCGGGCGCAGTTTCGTGTAGTGGAAAGTCGGATTGTGCGCGACGGTGAAATCGGTCGGGTAAGCTATCGGCTTGAAACGTTGCAGATTGAAATTCAACATGGCGCGGTGCATGTGAAAGGCACTCGTCACCAAGAGCGGCTTCTTTAATTCTCGTTCGCGCAAAATAAAAGCACTGTAGCGGGCGTTCTGCGTGGTGTTGACGCTTTTTGTTTCGGTTATGATTTTGTCTTCGGGCACGCCCAACGACTTCAAGACACGAGCGGAAATTTCTGCCTCCGCGCCCGAATCGCTGTAGACTTGCCCGCCGCTGACCAAGATTGGAACGTTCAACATCTTTTGAAGTCTGACCGCCGTCAAAAGTCTGTTGGCGGGGCCGGCACACAACGCTCCCACTCCGTCAACATCGGGCACTTGACTTATCGCGCCGCCTCCCAAAAGGACAATCACATCTGCTCCCGAAGTTTCGACCTGCGCGGGCGGCGTGTGCAATTCTTCAAGCCAACCCATAAATCTTTCCGCGACGAGGCTCGTGCACAACAGATAAAAAATCAGCGTGAAGACCAAGACCGTGATTGAAAGTTTCCTGTCGATTTTGAAGAGCTTGACGCACAGCGCGATTAACAAGAGAATAAAAATTCCGGGCGGCAAAATCCAAGCTGCGCCGAACTTCAAAAAGTAAATCAAAAAAATCACCCGCTCGATTAAATTTCGTTTATGATACAACAGCAACAACGAAAAATCAAACTTTGATTTTTTCTGCGCCTGTGATAAAATCCCGTTTCAAAGGAGTGAGCACATTGCGCAAACCGACGCAAGATCAGATTATAAAATTTTGTCACGCGAACACCGTCGTAGATTTTTTGGAAGTGGAGGTGGTGCCGACGCCCGACGGCGAGGCGCGTCTTGAGCTGTGCGCGGATTCTCGTCACGCGAATTTGTATTCGATGACACACGGCGGAGTTTTAACGACAATGGCAGATACGGCAATGGGCGCGAAGTGTTTGGCGTTAAATAAAAAAGTCGTGACGATTTCGCTGACGATAGAATTTATGCACGCGATAATGACAGGCACGCGGATAATGACCGACGCCTCCGTTTTGCATGACGGACGCCAAACAATGGTCTGTGAGTGTCGAATCGTCGACGCGGCAGGCAAGCTCTATTCCAAAGCGAGCGCAACTTTTTTTGTGACGGGTCTCCTTGAAGAAGAAATTTAGATTGTGTTTGTAAAGTTAAAACGTAGCGGGTAGTCGAAACCCGGCCGTCACGGATGACGTTGCAAAAGAAAAGTAGAAGAAAAAACTAAAACTCATTGAACCGCTTAATCAGAGTCGCCGGTGTAATTTACCGACACGCTCTAATAAAATTCTTTGACGCTTCAAAGAGCTTTTTAACAATCGCGGGCTAAACTAAGCTCAACAAAACGAAAAAATTTTGGGAGGTTTTAACAATGCTGAATAAATTTAAAATGCTCGGCGTGTTCTTGGCGATGATTCTTTTCGCCGTGAGCGGTCAAGTCGACGCCGCCTCGCCCAACTGGAACACGGGAAAAATTCAAGTGACGGGCACGGGCGTCGGCAATCCGAATCTGTCAACCACTCCGGCGCATTTGTCAATGATGGCACGCAGAGCAGCAATCACCGACGCTTACAGGCAGCTGGCAGAAATTATACAGGGCGTTCAAGTCGACGCGGAAACAACCGTCGAACAAATGATGCTTACCTCCGATGTCGTGCGGACAAAAATCTCTGCCATAATCAAAGGCGCGGAAATAATTTCCGAAGGCGAACTTTCCGGCGGCGGCTATTCCGTCACGATGGAGGTTCCTCTCTTCGGCGGCAACGGCGGTCTTGCCGAAACGGTTATCGAACGCCCAACTTATGTTGAGCCTTTCCCGACAGTCGCCCCCGATTATCGTCCGCCCGTCGATTATACTCCGCCGACCATTCCCGACTATACGCCCTCTCGTTCCGGTGGCAACTACACAGGGCTTGTCGTCGACTGCAGAGGAATCGGAAGAATTAATTTCGTCATGAGCCCCGTCATTAAAAACGAACGCGGCACAAAAATTTACGGGCACAAAAATCTTGACTACGACAGAATTATCCGCGAAGGCATGGCAAGTTATGCGCAGAGCATGAGCGAGGCCGGCCGCGCAGGTTCCAATCCGTTGGTCGTTCGCGCAATCGCACTTGACGACCTCAACGCCAACCCCGTCTTGAGCATGGAAGATGCCGACATGGTTCTTTATCAAAACAAGCAATCGCACTTCCTCGAAAATATCGCGGTTGTCTTCCTCTATTGAAAATTATCGGCTCCCATAAAAAATTTTAATCCCGTCGAAAAGCTCGGCGGGATTTTTTTTATTTGGAAGAATTGCGGGCGGCGGATAACAGTTCCTCAAATTTTTTCTCAAGCAGGCGACAATATTTCATCGGGTCGAGTGCCGCCGAATTCAAAAACATCGTGCGCAAATTTTTATGCAACACGTCCAAAGTTTCCTTGTCACCGGCGAGGGCAACGGCGGTGTTAATGTAAGCCTCAATCGAATTCACCGACAGCTCACCGAGCCCGACGCTTGCGAGGATACTCTTGCCGAAACGCGTGCTGTGTCGTTCGCCGTGAAGATTTATGACGGGCACACCCATATACAGCGCGTCCAAAGTCGTCGCGCCTCCGACGTAAGGATAGCCGTCCAACATTATATCAATCTTGCTTATCGCCTCGAAGTAGTCGGTCATAGCCGGACGGAAAATAACTCTGTCCATATCGCAGCCGAAACTTTTCATCGTGGCGTAAAGCTCGTCGACAACGCGGTTGCTGATAAATTCTTGAGCGCGCATTAAAAGCTTGGCGTCGGGCACGCGATTTAAAATTTCACTCCACACGGCAAGCATATCGTCTGTCATCTTCGAATAGCGGCAAATCGTCCCGAACGTCACGTAACCGTTTTCAATGCATGGCGCATTTTCGGGCGTCGGAACACCTTCGCGGCGAGCGTAACAGAATTGCGCGGGCATGTATAAAAATTTTTCGCTGAAGTGAGCCTCGTGTTCGCCGGGCGGGTCAAGAATTTCATCCGTGAGAAAATAATCAATCTCTTTTAAGCCCGTCGTCGACATGTAACCGATACCGCAAATTTGAACGGGCGCAGGTCGATAAACCAGCGCGGGCAAACCGTTATAGCCCGTGTGACCTGCCAAGTCAAAGGCAATGTCAATTTCGTCGTCGTGAATTTTTTTCGCAAGCTCCTTGTCAGACAAATTTTTAACGTCAATAAAATGTTCGACGTTCCGCCTGTAAAGCTCCGTTTGCTTATCGTCCTTTTTGTTTTTGCTGTAGCAGGTTATCTCGAATTTGTTTTTGTCGTGGCAGGAAATGAAACCCCATGCAACGGTAAACAGCGCGTGATGTCTGAAGTCGCCCGAAATGTAGCCGACCTTTATCCGCTTGTGAGGTTTGTGATAAGTCGTGAAGGGTTTAACGTCCTCGAAAAATTTTTGATAGTCGAAATGGAACGCCGCCATCTCCTCGCCCGAAAAATCCAAGAAGTGCAAGCCCAAAAGCATCCCGTCGAAAATTTCAAGCCGCCGTGCTTCGTCTTCGGTAAGTTCAAACGCCCGCTGATTATTTTCTATCGCCTCAACATGTTGCCGATTGTCATGCGCGTACTTCGCCATCTTCCTGTGACATTCCGCGATAAAGAAATCGGGCAATTTTTCCGGCGCATCCTCCGGCGAATAAATATGCTCCAAAGTTCGCCGCATCATTTCATAAGCTCCAACATTATCTTCCAAGAGATGGCGGCGGTCGGCTATCGTCAAAAGAAGTTTTGCGTTGCGCTTCGATTCGCATTGCGCGGCAAGCTCGGCATAATAAAGCGTGCGCTTGAAATCAAATCGACTTTCAAAATCGCTCTCGCCGATTTTATTTTCCAACGTGACATAATCGACCGCCCGCTTGAAATATTTTTCGGCAAGCTCCTCCGTGACGGGTTCGGGCTCTTGCGGAAAATCGGGCAACGATTTATTTTCAAGCCATGCGTTGAAAATTTTTTCGTAAGCCGCCTCAAGCTCGCCCATGTAAATCGCGTCGTTCATGACGGGCGATTCTTCAAACTTCCTCCGAATCGTCAAATGGTATTCGCGAATTCGCTCCCAATCGTTTGCAAGCTCAACCGCCTTTTGAAAATATTCCTCCTCGCTGAAGGCGCAAAGTTCTTCCAAGCCGATATTCATGAGCAGCGAATAGCCGAAGCGCGAATTGTGCCGCTCGCCGACCAAAGTTATGACGGGCACGCCCATATACAGCGCGTCGCAAGTGGTGCCGCCGCCGGGATAAGGGAAGGTGTCCAGCGCGATGTCCGCCCGCTCGTATTTCCTCGTGTAATCCGTTTCGAAACCTTCCAAGTCCACGCGATTTAAATCGATGCCCGCCGCTTGAAGTCTTTGTTTGCAGAATTCAAGCCCGCCATCTTTTTGAAAGACATTGCTCTTGAGGTAAAGCCTCGAATTCGGAACCGCGTCCAAAATTTTTTTCCAAAGCTTGAGCATTTCGTCGGTCACCTTCGTGAAGTTGTTGAAGCTGACGAAAGTGACATAACCGTTTTTTGTGCAGGGCGCGGGCGCAACGGGATATGGGAAGTCATGCCACTCGTAGCAGAAATGACTGTGCTGGAGGCGCAGGATTTTTTCCGTGAAAAATTTTTCGTTCAAGCCTTCCGGGTCGGTGTACTTGTCCGCCAAAAAATAATCTATCGTGTCAAGTCCCGTCGAATTGAACCAACCGATACCCGAAATTTGAATCGGCGCGGGCTTGTAAGCCATAACCGGCAACAAATTATTTGCGGTGTGTCCCGCGAGGTCGACGAGAATATCAATTTCATCTTTGACAATCTGCGCGGCAACTTCTTTATACGGCAAATGCAAAATTTTTCGGAAGCCGTCGACTCTTTCTTTTAATTGCCGGGTGACGTGGTCTTCCTCGTTGTTTGCGTAAATGAAAACTTCAAAGCGTGTCTTGTCGTAACTTACAAAAAAATGATAGCTGAAAAAAGCGACGACGTGATAGCGAATGTCCGCCGAAATGTATCCTACGCGAATTTTTTTGTGGCGAGCATGTGTCTTGCGCGTGTGCTTGTATCGCGGAATGTGAGCCAAAAGTTTATTGAAGCCGAGAGTTTCCTCAAAAATTTTTTCGCGGCTGAAATTCAGATTGTGCATGTTGAAAAGATAATTGCTGTACTCTTCGATATGAATCTTTTCGGCTTGCGCGAATTGCGGCGAATTTTTCAACGCGGACAAATCAAGCTTGGCGTTGCGCCCGTAATGCTTAAGGGAATTTTTTGCGTCGCCGATGTCCCGATAAACTTTTCCGAGCGTATTGTGAATGAACATCACGGTCAGAAAATCGCCGTCAAAATTCAAAGCCTGCTCACAAAATTTTATTACGTCGAGAAAATTTTTCTTAAGATAGTAAATGCGAGCGTGCAACATCACGCGATAAGCCGTCGGCGGAAAATTTTTTTCAAGATAATCGATAACCGCCTCCGCCTTTTCAATAAGCTTGCAGTCAATGTAAAGCGAGGCAACTTTCTCAACGACTTCGGCGGCGTCGGGCTTGAGTTCAAAAATTTTATCCGCCGCTTGCACAGCCTTATCCATGTCGTGCGTGACTTCAACGGCTTTAATCATTTCGTCGGTCAAGCGTGAAACTTCACGGCGTTTTTCTTCGGGCGTGAGAGAAATTTTTTTCTTCCAATCGTCAATCAGCGAGCGGGCAAAATTTATTTTTTCCGCGTCGAAGTTGCTTGACTCAAATTGTTCGCCGTAGTTTTTCGCCTTGTCAATCGCCGCTTGCATTTCTTTGACGGCTTCGCGATAAATTTTTTTCTGCGCAAAACAATCGGCGAGCTTTGCGGAAAATTCGGGCACTTTCGGATAGCGTTCGACTGCCAGCTTGTAAATTTCAAAGCACTCCTCGAAACGCGACGAATCTTTTTCCAAACACTCAATCAAAAGTTTAATGGGACGGCTTGAAGGATTTTTTCTTGTTGACAAATCGAGGCGCGCAAATTTTTCGACGTTCGCCCAATCTTTCAAAGCATAGTAAGCGTCGGCGAGGTAAGCATAAATTCTTTCGGGCTTGTCGGAAGTTTCAAGCTCTTCAAGCAAAAGTTTCAAGTTGCGTTCGGCTTCGGCGAGGTTAATCGAAGTTGAGCAGCCGGTGTGATAAAGCGTCAAAAGATTTGCGGGAGCCTGTGCGCGTTTCAGAGGTTCTTCGCCGGAAAAAACATCCTCGTGAATTTTTCCGACGTAGTGAATTTGCGGTGCGTTTTCAAACATCCTCAACACGTAACTTGAATTGATAATCTTGTTGCCGGCGTCTTTGTCGACGTTGACCAAATTTATCAAAAGCCCTTGAACGTTTGCCTTTTGCGCGAGCTTTATGACGGCGCGGAGATTTTTGGCGGTGTCGTTTATAAAATATTCGTCGGCGTCGAGGAAAACAATCCAATCGCCCGAAGCCTCACGAAGAGCAACATTGCGCGGAGCAGAGAAATCATCTTGCCAAGCCTCGTGAAAAATTTTCGCGCCGAATTCTTCCGCCACTTCAACCGTCGAATCAGTCGAGCCGGTATCGACGACAATAATCTCGTCGACAAAATCTTTAACGCTGTCCAACGAAAGTCTCAAATCTTTAGCGGCGTTCTTGACCATGTAGCACGCAGAAATTTTTATCTTGTCAATTTTCTTTTTCTTGCGTTTAGCCAAAGTGCTCTCTCCCTCCGAAAAATTTTATCGATTATAAATCACGGAGGAATTTTTATCAATCAGGGATTGGGAATGCGGTTGCGTTGTTTCTCTCGAATTTTTTCAAGGACATCGGGCGGGACTTCGCTCTCGGAAATTTCTCGCGTAAAAATTTTTTCTTCCAATGCCAAATCGTGCCGCTCCTTGTCGCCGAAAAATTTGTAAGCTGCCGCGCCCGCGATTGCCGCGCCGATTAAAACCGGTACCATTAAATCACTCCCAAAAAAAATCCCGACGATTGGTCGGGCAAAAATTTTTATCAAGAAAAAATTAATTCTTCCAAAGAACAACCGCAGAACGCGCAGGGATATAAAGCTTGAGCCAGTCTTTATCCTCTCTGTCGTAAACGGGATCGTAATTCGTGTAGTGAATAATCGTGTCGTCCGTCAAGCCGAAGCCGCCGAAAGCTTTATCGTCCGTGTTGAGCATGACATCGTAATTGCCTTTGGGAACGAGGAAGCCGTAATCGACGAAAGATTTTGTCGGCGAGAAGTTGAAAATGAAAAGCAGACGCCCGCGCATGTAAGCAAGCACTTGGTCGGCGTCGTCGTGCCAAATTTCTCTGACAGGCAATTTCGCAAAATCGGGTTCGGCTTTTATAACTGCAATCATTGCTCTGTCGAAGTCGCCCAGCTCGTGATAGCAAAGCGTCTTATCGTCGAGCAAGTGCCATTGCCGCATTGCGTATTTGTAACTCCAGCCGTTGCCCTCGCGGGGGAAGTCAATCCATTCGGGGTGACCGAATTCGTTACCCATGAAGTTCAGATAGCCGCCGTTCATCGTCGAAAGCGTCACGAGGCGAATCATCTTGTGCAGGGCAATGCCGCGATTGGCCATGTCGTTTTCGTCGCCTTTGCGGAAGTGCCAATACATATCGGCATCAATCAGGCGGAAAATAATCGTCTTGTCGCCAACCAATGCTTGGTCGTGGCTTTCGGCGTAGGAAACGGTTTTTTCATCTGCGCGGCGGTTCGTCATTTCCCAGAAGATTGAAGAAGGTTTCCAATCCTCGTCGCGCTGCTCCTTAATCATCTTAATCCAATAATCGGGAACGTTCATTGCGAGGCGATAATTGAAGCCGAAGCCGCCGTCCTCGAATTTGCTGGCAAGTCCGGGCATTCCCGAAACGTCTTCGGCGATGGTTACGGCGTCGGGCTTGACCTCGTGAATCATTTTATTTGCCAACATCAAATAGCAAATCGCGTTGTCGTCTTGGTGACCGTTGAAGTAGTCGCCATAGCTGCAGAACGCCTCGCCCAAGCCGTGACTGTAATAAAGCATTGACGTTATCCCGTCGAAACGGAAGCCGTCGAAGTGATATTCTTCAAGCCAATATTTGCAGTTGCTCAAAAGGAAATGGAGCACGTCGTCTTTGCCGTAATCGAAGCAGAGACTGTCCCAAGCGGGGTGTTCGTGGCGGTCGCCGGGATAGAAAAATTGATTCGGGTCGCCCGCGAGGTTGCCCAAGCCTTCAACTTCATTTTTAACCGCGTGGCTGTGAACAATGTCCATGATAACACCGATACCCATTTGGTGCGCGGCGTCAATCATGTCTTTCAATTCTTCGGGCGTGCCGCATCGACTGCTCGGCGCGAAGAAACTCGACACGTGATAGCCGAAGCTGCCGTAGTAGGGGTGCTCTTGAATCGCCATGACTTGAATGGCATTGTAGCCCGCCATCTTGACACGCGGCAAAATATTTTCTTTAAATTCGGTGTAAGTGCCGACCTTTTCGGCGTCTTGCGCCATGCCGACGTGACACTCGTAAATCAAAAGCGGATTCGTGTCAATCTTGAAGCCTTCGTCATGCCACTCGTGAGGTTGAGCGGGATTCCACACTTGCGCGGAAAAAATTTTCGTCTTATCGTCTTGCACGACACGTTGACACCAAGCGGGAATACGTTCGCCCTCGCCGCCGTCCCAACGCACAAACATTTTGTAAAGGTCGCCGTGCTTGAGCTGATTCTCGGAAAGTTTGATCTCCCAGTTGCCGCCATCAATTTTTTTGCAACGATACGCCTCGTCTTTTTGCCAGCCGTTGAAGTCGCCGATTAACCAGATGTCCGAAGCATTCGGTGCCCATTCGCGGAAAACCCAACCGTAGCCGGTCTTGTGCAAGCCGTAATAAAGATGACCGCTCGCGAAATCCGACAGCGTGCGCTTGCCGTTTTGCGTTAGTTGAGAAATTTTCCAGAGCGCGTGCTCGTGCCGACCGCGTATCGCGTCTTCGTACGGTTCGAGCCAAAAATCCTTCGCCACCAGTCCGATGTGTTCTTTCGCCATAATCATTCCTCCCTTTAATCACATTTGGTTTTTGCCGCTTCGATTGTAACAAAAGATTTTTTTTTAAGCAAGAAAATTAGCGGCGTTAAGATGAATTTAACAGAAAATTTTTTCACAAGAGCAGGCGCATGTTCGGATTCAAAGACGAGTGCAGAAAGTTTGAAAAAAATCCCCGACAACATGTCGAGGAAAAAATTTTCTGTTCGATTATTTCTTTTGGCGTTCGCAAACTTGATTGCCGACGGTGCAGCTGGTCTTGCAGGCACTTTGGCAGGAGGCTTGGCATTCGCCGCAACCGCCCTTTGTCAACGTGGCTTGGAGGGTCGGCTTGTTGATTGTCTTAATGTGTTTCATGTTATCAGCTCCCAAAAATTTTTATCTTGTGCGATTGATAATGAAGTCTGCAATTTGTTCGAGGGCAAGCGCGGCGGAAGGTTTCAGCGTGAGCGGAAGATTGACACGCGCCGAATCGATATGAGCCTCTGCCCGCGTCCTGCAATAGTCAACCGCGTCCGTGTCACGAATAATTTTTATCGCGGCGTCAACGTCTCCGCCGCTTGTGACGATTTTTTTCAGCTCGGAAGATTTATCGCTCGTCTCAAGGGCACGAATCACGGGAAGAGTTATCACGCCGCTTTTGAGGTCGCCGCCGTGAGGTTTGCCCGTGATTTTTTCGTCGCCGAAGAAGTCCAAGAGGTCGTCGATAATTTGAAAGGCGAGCCCCAAGCCCGCTCCGTAAGCCGTGAGGTTTTCGACTTCGCGCTTGTCCATTTTCGCGACGATTGCGCCGAGCCTGCAACAGCTTGAAAGGAAAATCGCCGTTTTGAGATTTATGCGGGTGTAGTATTCTTCGAGGGTAGGCACTTCAAAAAGCGAGCGGTCTTGCCTGATTTCACCGACGCAAAGATTTTTGACGAGCTTGGATAAAATTGTTGAGACTTCCGCGCCGTAATCGTTTTCCGCGATGAGTTGAAAAGCTTTGGCGAAAAGATAATCGCCGACGAGCACCGCGATTTGCGAACTGTATTTGGAGTTGGCAGTTTCGACACCGCGCCGCTTCTTTGCCATGTCGATAATGTCGTCGTGAACCAAGCTTGCCGTGTGAATCAATTCCAGCGCGACGGCAAGAGGCATTGTCTTTTCGGGCGGGCAAGAGGTTTTTGAATTGGCGCAAAGCAGGAAGAGCATCGGGCGCAATCTTTTGCCGCCTTTGAACAGCGAAGCACACGCCTCGAAGATAAAAGAATCTTCCGCGATTGCCTGCCGGATTTGTTCTTCCAACACTTGCAAATTTTTTGCTGCCGAGTCGTTCAATGCCGCCACGAAATTCAAAATCCATCAGTCCCAAAAAATTTTTTGCAATTCTATCACAGCATGCAAGAAAAAACAATTCCTAATTCCTAATTCCTAATTAATTCGTAGCCTGCTTCGTC
>CAMVAG010000001.1 GCA_947165405.1 uncultured Selenomonadales bacterium | reverse complement strand
CACTTTTATATAACAGGAGGTTTATTTATGAATGTTGAAATTGTTCCGATTACCACTCGTATTCTCACGCCGAAAGATGATATTGTCGACGCGATAGAACATTACACTCGCGATATTGTCACTCAAGATGATGTCGTCACCGTCGCCGAAAGTGTCGTCGCGATTACTCAAGGCAATATCGTTCGCCCCGATGAATTGCATCTTTCCAATCTCGCAAAGCTTTGTTGCCGCTTCATACCCGATTACGGCTCGCTCGCCACGCCGCACGGTATGCAGGCTCTCATGGAAAAGGAAGGCGAATGGCGCGTTGCAGGAGCTTTACTCGCGGGTTTTCTCGGAAAGATCGTCGGGATTCGCGGTCTCTTTTACAAATGGGGCGGGCGTCAAGCTGCTCTGATTGATGACGTTACGGGCACCATGCCGCCTTTCGATAAGTGCGTCGTCTACGGTCCGGAAAATCCCGATAAAGTTGTCGCAGCCCTCAAGGCTCGCATGAATTGCTTCGGCGCGATGATTGCCGATGTCAACGACCTCAAACGCTCGCGAATCGTCGCTGCAACACCGGGCATGAACGCTCAACTTGCCTCCGATTTGCTTATCGATAATCCTTTCGGCAATGCCTCTCAAAAGCGTCCGATTTGTGTTTTGAAAAACTTCCGTCAGTATCAGGAGAAATCGTCATGAAAACTTTTCTTATCGCCCTAATGCTCTTGCTCACGTGTCAAACGGTTTACGCCGTACCGATTCCTCTGCGCGGCGTCGTCGAAGGTTTTTACGGTGCGCCGTGGACTTTCGAGGAGCGCGCAGATATTTTAAACTTCTGCCGTCAACACAATCTCAATTATTACATCTACGCGCCGAAGGATGATCCTTATCACCGTGACAAGTGGCGCACGCCTTATCCTGCCAATGAACTTGCCGACTTGAAAGCTCTCGTCGAACGCGCACAAGCTTATAAAGTTCGGTTTATCTTCGCCGTCTCGCCCGGTCTCGATTTAAATTATTCCGGCTCAAAAGGCGAACAGGATTTTAAAACTTTGATTCGCAAGCTCGAAAGCCTCTATCAAATCGGCGTTCGTGACTTCGCAATTTTTTTCGACGACCTCAAAGACGCTGAAGGCAACCATCACGAAAACGGCAAGCTTCAAGCAAAATTCCTCAATCGCGTCCAAAAATATCTTCGCACAAAATATAAAGACGTTGCTCCGCTTATCACAGTTCCGACCGAATATTTTTACGAGGACATGATTAAAGGCAACAAGCTCAAGCCGTACACACGTGACCTCGCCGAAAACCTCGACGATAAAATTGTTGTCCTCTATTCGGGCAAAGGCGTCGTGTGTCCCGGCATTTCGGATAACGAACTCGCCAAAGTCAACAAAATTTTTAATCGCGAAGTCGGTATCTGGTGGAATTACCCCGTAAACGATTACTCGCTCACGCCCGACGGCAACCGCAATGTAAAGCTCGCGCTCGGTGCCATAGAAAATTTGCCGACCGCTCACGTCACTGCCGTCTTCTTCAATCCCATGCAACAAGTTCAGCTTTCCAAAGTCGCGCTCACTACGGGTGCCATTTACACAAACAATCCCGCCGAGTACAATCCCGACCTCGCTTGGGATATTGCGCTCGCCGAATTGTTCGGGGAACTCAATATCGATTTTAAAAACTTCGCAATGCACTCGCGGCACATGGAAAATTCTTGGGCGAAGTGCGGGCCGCCCGACGACCCCGAATTCAATGCGGAAGTCAACAACATCCTCGCCGACTTGAAACATAATCGCAAGCCCGACTTCTCGACACTCGAACGCCGCATTTCTCAAATCGATAATTCGATAGACCGTCTGCTTTATCGCCTGCCGCAAAAATATCTCGTCGAATGCAAACCGCAACTTCAACAGCTCAAGCGAATCCTTCACGCCGACAGGATTGCAATTCAATCGCTCAAGGCAGGCAAGCTCGACCCGCAACTTAAATCTCTTCGTGAGGAAATCGCCGCTCATGAATCCGAAGCCGTCCTCTCCGAACTCGTTGCCCGCAGATTTATCGATGAAGTTCTGAAATATTTTTCGCGTTAAATTATTTTGTTGCAAAAAAAAAACCGTCGTGAATGACGGTTCTTTTTTTTCAATCAATATTTATTCCGACCAAGCGCAAAAGATAACGGGCGTTCGTCGTGTGCGTTCGACCTTCGCGCAACTTGTAATCGAATTTTATTTCGTCGCCTTCGTAGTGTTCTTCAAAGTGTCCGTTGCTTATCCGCTCGTTTTCCTTTTCCAATTCGCAAAGTTCAAAGTCATGCGTCGTCACCAAAGTTATGTTTCGTTCCGTCGTCAAACGTCGTATTGCCTCCTTCGCGCCGCTCACTCTGTCGTTTGAATTTGTTCCTTTAAAAATTTCGTCAATGCATATCAGCAATCGTTCGCCGCGTTCGGTCGCTTCTATCATCGTTTTGATTCGCATCAGTTCGGCGTAGAAAGTCGAAAGCCCTTGACTCAAGTCGTCGTTCACTCTTATCGAAGTTAAAACTTTCAAGCTGCTCACTTGAAAATTTTTCGCGCAAACCGGTGCTCCCGCATAAGCCAACATCACCGCGCCCGCCAATGTTCTTATCCAAGTCGTTTTGCCCGACATGTTCGCGCCGGTGATTATCGTTGTGCCCGCTTTCAACTCAACATTGTTTCCGACGCCTCGTTCTTCGGCAACCAAAAGGCTTTTCAAACCTTCCGCTTTTATGTGAGGCTCCGCTTCCTCGTAAAACGTCGGGAAGGTGTATCGCTCTCGCGTTTGACCTATCGTCGCCAAAGACATGAGCACTTCAACTTCTGCATGTGCATCCAACCAACTGCCGATATGCCACCGAACTGCCTCGCGCCATTGCATATATCTTTTCGCCAAATGCAAATCGCCCAGCAGCAAACCGTTCCACACGATAAAGAAGACGGGATTTCTCCTCGCACGAACCAACTCAACCAAAATTCTAAGCCGTCGCAATTCCTCACTCGCCTGCACCTCGTCGGTCAAGATGTCTCGCACGGCTATCAATCTTTTGCTGCTGAAGTTTGTACTTTCCAAGCGTTCAAAAATTCTTTCGTAAGCTCGCAATTCTTTTGAAATGACTTTCAAGCCGCGCACTCGTTCGTTCACGGCAGGTATCGCCATCACTCCCGCCATTACTCCCAAAATAATTACGCCGCCCAAAATTTCCCAATCCGCTTGACCGAACGCATAAAGCAACAAGCTTGCAATCACCAAGACGGGTTGCACGTATCGCAGCGCGTAAATTTTTCCGGTTAAAGGTTGTTCCTCTTCCACGCTGGCAACCAATTCGCTCGTGTCGTGATTGTTCGGCATTAAGCGTCCGTAAGCTTCCAAGTCCAATGCCAAGCGCGGTCGTTGCAAAAGTTCCTGCACTCCGCGTTGACGATTCCTCAATTCGTTGAAGTCTTTCGCCTCAGGTGTAAATGCTTCCGCCAATAAATCTCGTCCGCGTTTCGTCCGTGCCGCGCAGATGTATTGATAAACCGAGCCGACTCCGAAAATGTGTAAGTCTTCGTCTTGCGGTCTGTCGTTTTTCAGATAAATGCTTCCGTCGTTGGAACGCTTGCGCCACGTTCCCTTTGCGCGTGCCAAATAAGAATTCACGACCGCCAAACGACTCTTTAAAAAATTTTTTCGGCGTTTCAAGTAGTCGTGATAATTTATCAAGCGTATGAATATCATTGCAAGTATCGCCGCGATTATGTAGCAGTAATGTGTTCCGCTGTCCCAACCGATTGCAAAGCTCGCTGCCGCTCCGAGAAATACAAGCGAACGGGCGACGACAATTTTTTTCTCCCGCTTATGCAAAGTCTTTTGTTCAGCCAAGTCAATCTCGCGCTCGTTGTCGTAAAACTCCCGATTCATTACTTTTCCACCTTTTAAAGTTTTGCTGCGCCGCCGTCGAAAATTTTTTTCGGAAATGTTATCAAGCATTATAACTGATAGGTTGCGCCACTTCAACCGCCAATGAATGTATAAGCTAAAAAAGATATGGAAGTGGACGCGAACCGTCGGATTGAGGTTACTTTTTCTCCGCGCTCTTATGCCTTCAGCTTATCTTCAAGACTTAAAAAAACATTGACATTGCGCGAGGTTTTTGTTATTATCGGCGCGTTTAGGAGAGGTGTCCGAGCGGTTTAAGGAGCCGGTCTTGAAAACCGGTGATGCTGAAAGGCACCGTGGGTTCGAATCCCACCCTCTCCGCCATATGATGAAAATTTTACGATTATAAATATATTTTCGCCTTCGGGCGATTATTTTTAGGGAGGCGGCGATTTTTATGGACGAGCAAGAAAAACTTCGCGTGTTGATAACCGACGACTCAAAGCTCCTTCGCAAAAAGCTGCGCGAAGAACTCGAACAACAAGGTTGCGAAGTTATAGAGGCAGTCAACGGCAAAGAGGCAATTACTTTGGTCTTGGAACAAGAACCCGATGGCATCATCTTGGATATCGTCATGCCGGTCGTCGGCGGAATCGAAGCACTGGAATTTATTCGCGAAGTCGCTCCCGACGTGCCCGTTATCATGCTCAGTTCAATGGGCGAGCCGCAAAAATTGATGCAGTGCCTCAAAATGGGCGCGATAGATTTTATTCACAAGCCCTATACCAAAGAACAAATCGTCCGCACCGTTCAAGTCATGAAAAAAATCAAAGCAAAGCGGTTGGCTAAGGACGACGACGATATTTAATCGGAAGGAGGTTTTAAAATGCCGATTATTGAGCAGAAGACGGTAACTGCCAAAAAAGGTAAGGGCGAAATTTTTATCACGCACCTTTTGACGCCCAAAGAAATGCTTGACAAATGCGCAATGTTCGCCCGCGTCACAGTCCCCGTAGGAGCCGCGCTCGGCGTTCACCAACACGTCGGCACCAACGAAACTTATCATATCATTCAAGGCAAAGGGCTTTATACCGACAACGGCAAAACTTACGAAGTCAAAGCGGGCGATACGACCTTTTGCGCGGACGGAGACACTCACGGTATCGAGACTATCGGCGACGAGGATTTAATTTTTTTCGCGCTGATTATCAACACGAAGTAATTATCGATAGCGGAAACAAGGAAGGAGTTGGCGGCAATGGATATGGCGATAGCGGCACTTTCGGTGGATATGAACATGGCGAAGACTCAACAGGAGTTGGGCTTGTCGGTTTTGAGGATGGCAATGTCGACGGACAACGCGGCAGTCGAAGAAGCTTTGGAACTTGTCGAAAGCCTCGACCCCGCAATCGGAAACAATCTTGACGTTACGGCGTAAAAGTACTTGATTTTTCTTGAGTATTCTGGTAAATTCTGCAGGTAATTTTTTCAAGAGGAGGAACTCTTTTATGACAAGAGCTGAATTGATAGTAAAGGTTGCCGATAAAGCCAAACTTGACCGCAAAACGGCGGAGAAGGCAGTCGCGGCAACTTTTGAGGCGATTAAAACGGCACTTATTGAAGGCGACAAAGTTCAAGTCTTGGGCTTCGGCACTTTTGAAGTCAGAGAACGTGCTGCCCGCAAAGGTCGCAACCCGCGCACCGGCGAAGAGATTGAAATCAAATCGTCGAAACTGCCGTCCTTCAAATCGGGCAAGAGTCTCAAAGAGGCTTGCAATCCCTAAGAAAATTTCCGCAGAGTCGAGTAAAAAGCTCGGCTCTGTTTTTGATTAGGAGAGCTTATGAAAACGGCGATTATCACCGGCGGCACGTCGGGTATCGGGTCGGCGACGGCGAAAATTTTTTTGGCGAACGATTTTAATTGCGTGCTCGTCGGCAGAAGTCGTGAGCGTTTCGAAAAAATTAAATCGGAACTCGTCGGGAACTTTGAATTTGTTTCGGCGGATGTTCGGCGCGTCGAGGATTGCGAGAAAATTATTTCACGGGCTGTTGAAATTTTCGGCGGCGTCGACATTTTGATAAACAATGCCGGCATTTATCACGAGGGCGCAATCACTTCGACGAACGAAAAAATTTTCGACGACCTCTTTAACACGAACGTCAAGGGAACATTTTTTTTAGCGCGGGCGGCTGTCGACGAGCTGATTAAAACTCAAGGCTCAATCGTCAACGTGGCAAGTGACGCGGGCTTGAAAGGAAATTATTTCTGCGCGGCGTATGCTGCAAGCAAAGGGGCTGTCGTCGCGTTCACGAAGTCTTTGGCGTTGGAGTTGGCAAGTTTTTCAATCCGCGTGAATTGCGTCGCGCCCGGCGATATTTTGACGCCGCTGACTTTGAATCAATTAAAAACTTCGGGCTCGACGCTTGAGGACTTGGAAAAATTTTATCCGCTCGGAAGAATCGGCAAGCCCGAAGAAGTCGCGGAGGCAATTTATTTTTTGTCGTCGGCGAAATTCATAACGGGCGCGGTCTTAAGTGTCGACGGAGGTTTGACTTGCTGAAAATTTTAATTTTATCGGCGTCAATCGGTTCCGGTCACACGAAGGCGGCAGAGGCAATTCAATTAGAAATTAGGAATGAGGAATTAGGAATTGATGTTCACGTCGTCGACTTCATGGCGAAAGAAATTTCGACGCTGAATTGGTTGACGAAAAAATTTTATCTTGCCGCGCTGAAATTTATTCCCGACCTCTACGACAGAATTTACAAATTCGCGGACGGAAAGAAAGTCGGAGTCTCGGCGAGGTTTTTGAGTTCCGCGCTGATGTATTTGCCTTTCGCCCGCCTGCTGAAAAATTTTCGACCGGACGTCGTGATTTGCACGCATCCTTTCCCGGAAGCCGCCGCGTCACTTTGGAAATTCCTTCACGCAAAATCAGCCGAAAAATTTTTGTTGGCAACGGTGCTGACGGATTATTCGTTGCACGCGATTTGGATTTTCGGCGAAGTCGACGCTTACTTTGTTGCGACGGAGGAGATGCGTCGGGAACTTGCCGCGCATTGTCGGACGGGACAAAAAATTTTCGCAACGGGCATTCCGATTGACGAAAAATTTTCTTCCGCGCAAAGAAATCCCAATTCGCGAACGACGATTTTAATCATGGGCGGCGGCTTGGGATTGGGCTCAATCGAGGAAACTTTATCGGAGCTGAACAAAATAAAATCCCCGCTGAAAATTTTGGTCGTCGCCGGGCAGAACGAAAATCTTTTGGCGAAATTGCAACGGGAAAAATTTTTGCACCCGACAGAAATTTTCGGCTACGTTGCTGACGTTGAAAAGCTCATGGCGCAGGCGGACTTGCTGATAACAAAACCGGGCGCGCTCACCATGACGGAGGCTTTCGCGGCGGGCGTGCCGTTGATTCTTCACGAGCCGATACCGGGACCCGAAGCCCTCAACGCAGCTTATGCAACAGCTCACGGCGCGGCGATTTCCGTCGGCGACAAAAAAATTTCCTCCGTCATTGAGGAACTGCTCAACGACCCTGCGCGGCTTGAGGATATGAGACTTTGCGCGAAAAAAATTTCTCGACCGTTCGCGGCTCAAGAGATTGTAAATCAAATAAAAAAAATCGGCTCCGCCACATGACAGAGCCGATAATTTTTTTACTTCAACGCCCCTATAATCAAAGCTCCCAAAGCGATAATCATACCGCCAACGCCTATCATCGTTTGTTTCCAAGTGTCATTAATCTGTTTGCTCAAGTCGTCAATCTTCCCGTAGAAACGCTCGTTCATTTCGTGCATATCGGCTTCGTGTTTTTCTTGAGCCGCCTCTTGCCGCTTATGCAATTCTCTTATGTCGGCGTCACGTTGTGCGCGTTCGGCGTCTTGTCTTTCCCACAAACGCCGCATGTCTTCACGCTGTTCTTTCAGTTCCGCAAGTGCCGAATCCACTTTTGTCATCGTCACTGCAAATTGTTGTTCGAGAGTATTCAAACGTTCATCGGTTGTCGCCATTTCAAATCACTCCTTTACAACTTGTCCCGCGTCATTAAAGCTATCAGTGAGTTGATTATACCGAAGACCGCATAGGTTGCAAAGATTGCCGTTAAAACGCCCTGCCACGATTGCGTCAAGAAGATTATTCCCGCGAACAGAGCCGCCGCGCAGATTTTTGAAACGAGGAAAATTTTTTCGCCGTCGCCTTTGAAGTCGGGATAGTGGACGTGGCTGACCATGAGGTAAGCGACGATTATAACGGTGATTGGATAGACAAGCCCGAAGTTTTCCGGCTTAATGCCCATTTCGAGAAAGAGGAGAGTTGTCGTCGCCACGATACAACCGCCGGCGGGGATTGCCAAGCCCATAAAAAATCCGTGCACGACGTTTGTATTGACGTTGAAACGAGCAAGCCGCCACATGCCGCACAAGGCAAAAATTATCGCAGCCGCCTTGCCCAAAAGCCCGAAGTTGTTCATGCAAAAAGCATAAGCCAAAAACGCGGGCGCGATTCCGAACGAGCCCAAGTCACAAAGAGAATCCATTTCCTTGCCGAGTTCGGAGGCGGCGTTGAGGGCGCGGGCAACCCGTCCGTCCATGCCGTCAGCTATCAGCGCAAGCAAGATGAAAATCGACGCATTGAAAAAATTCCCCTCGTAAGTTGAGAGGATTGAAAGCATTCCGAAAAATAAATTTGCCGCCGTGCAGGCGTTGGGCAGCAGCCACTTCATTTGAGCACCTCGCATAATAAAAACAATCGGTAACGTCCTTCAAGGACATGTTATCTTCCATACAAAAAAAGCTATGAATTTTTTTAAGGTCGCTCGGCTTTTTACAGCCCGATTTCATTTAAAATTATACAAAAATTTTTCACGCTGTCAACGAAAATTAAGCTATAATATCGGAAAACGCAAGGGAGCTGATATTATGACCGACAACTACGATTTTGCGGCGAGCTTGATGCGAATCCTTTCGGAAAAATATCCGACGAAAGAATCCATCTACGAGAAACTGATTTATCTGCAATCGCGGCTGTCTTTGCCGAAGGGCACCGAACATTTCATGAGCGACTTGCACGGCGAATACGATTTGTTCCTGCACATAATCAACAACTGCTCCGGCGTCATTCGTGAGAAGGTCGATTACATTTTCGGCGACTTGCTCGGCGAGGAGGAAATTGCCGAGTTCTGCACGCTGATTTATTATCCAAAAGAAAAAATCACGCAGATAAAATCTCAAGGACGCGACACGCCCGCTTGGTATCGGAAAAATTTGGCGCGGCTTGTCAAGCTTGCAAAGTTCATGAGTTTTAAATATCCTTCATTCAAAATGCGCGAGCTTATCCCGAACAGCTACGAGACCGTTATTTTGGAACTGCTCAACACGCACCCCGAATCCGACGACGCGCAGAAAACTTACTACGAAAAACTTTTAACCTCAATCGTCGAGATAAACAGCGGCGCAGATTTTATTCAAGCTTTCACCGAATTGATAAAGCGTTTGGCGATTCACCGCCTGCATTTGGTCGGCGACTTCTTCGACAGAGGTGACAGACCGGACGCCATTTTGAATTTGCTGATGAATTATCCCGAAGAGCTTGACATTCAATGGGGCAATCACGATATTTTATGGATGGGCGCGGCTCTTGGCAGCGAGGTTTGTATCGCGGCGGTCGTGAGGAATTCTCTGCACTACAACAACACCGACGTTTTGGAGCGCGGCTACGGAATAAGTCTTCGCCCGCTGACCGTCTTTGCCTCGAAACTTTATCCCAATGAAAATCCTCTGCGCGCCGCCGAGCTTGCAAGCTTGATGATGATGTTCAAGTTGGAAGGGCAGTTGATTCGCCGCAATCCCGATTTCAAAATGACTTCGCGGCTTCTTTTGGACAAGATTAATTTCGACGAAGGCACGGTTAATCTCAACGGGCAAAGTTACAAGCTCAACACCAACGATTTCCCGACGCTTGACAGAAATTCCGACGACCTCTACAGATTGACCGAAGACGAATACGAAATTATTTCGGGCTTGCGAGAAAATTTTTTGGCGAGCGTAAATTTTCAAAGGCAAGTCGATTATCTCTACAAGAAAGGCGGCGTCTACACCTGCCACAACGGCAACTTGCTTTTTCATGCGAACGTGCCGCTTGAAGAGGACGGCTCCTTTAAAAAAATTTCGTTCGAGGGTGAAACTTACAGCGGCAAAAATTATTTTGATTACGTCGACCGCCGAGCCCGCCGTGCTTACTTCGACAGGAACCAAGAGGATTTGGATTTCATGTACTTCCTCTGGTGCGGATTGCTTTCGCCGACAGCCGGCAGAGAGTTCAGAACTTTTGAGCGCGCCTTTGTCGAGGACAAGGAGACTTGGAAGGAGCCCGCCGACCCGTATTACAATTTGATTGACGACGTGAAAATTTGCGATAAGATTTTGGAAGAGTTCGGGCTTGACGCCGAGCGTGGGCACATCATCAACGGTCATGTTCCCGTTCGCGTGCGGCAAGGCGAAAGTCCGATTAAAGCGGGCGGCAAAGCTGTGATTATCGACGGCGGATTCAGCACGCCTTATCATGAGAAGACGGGCATTTCGGGTTACACGCTTGTTTCAAATTCTCGCGGCTTCAGACTTCTGCGCCACCAGAAAATCGCCGACGTTAAGCTTGCCCTCGCCGAAAACAAAGACATTGAGTCGACAACACAGACCGTTGAAATTTTGTCGCGGCACATGACGGTTGGCGATACCGATCACGGCAAAGGCATTCGCGATGAAATTATCGGCTTGCATAAACTTTTGCTGGCATATCAAAACGGAACGATTCAACCGAAGAGCTGAATTGCAAATTTACAAGCGCGCATCATTTTTCATGAAGATTAATTTGCCAAAAGAAAAATCCCCGACGCATTGTCGAGGATTTTTTTTGATTCGTGACAAAGATTATTTCGCGAGACCTTCCAAAATTTTTTTCGCAGCATCGAACATTTTCGGGAGGCCTTCGGGATTTTTGCCGCCCGCTTGAGCCATATCGGGACGCCCGCCGCCGCCGCCGTTTATGAGTTTGGAAATTTCTTTGACGATTTTTCCGGCATGAACGCCCGCCGCGCAAGCTTTCTTATCCGCCTTGACGACCAGCGAAACTTTTCCGTCATTGACTGCCGCCAACACGAGAACGCCGCCTTCGAGCCTGTCGATAAGAAAATCAGCAATGCCGCGCAGCTCGTCGGGTGTCTTTGTTTGAATGACGCCTTTAAGATATTTCAACGCGCCGATTTCTTCCACGCCGACCAAAAGTTTTTGAGCCTCTGCACGCTCTTTAATCTTTTGATCCTCTTCAAGTTGTTTGCGCATGGATTTATCTTCGGCGAGGATTTTTTCAAGCTGCGCGGGTAAATCTTCGGCACGGACTTTCAAAATCGCCGCAACCGAATTTAAAATTTCGTTTTGTTTGACAGCGTCTTTAATCGCCGCACGACCCGTGACAGCCTCGATACGCCGAACGCCCGCCGCAATTCCGCCTTCGCTGACGATTTTAAATCTGCCGATTTGCCCGACGTTCTTGACGTGAGAGCCGCCGCAAAGTTCGCAACTGAAATCCTCGACGCTGACGACGCGGACAACATCGCCGTACTTTTCGCCGAACAGAGCCATCGCGCCGAGCTTCTTCGCCTCGTCAATCGGCATCTGTTTAATGTCAACGTCGACGGCTTTTAAAATTTCCTCGTTGACCAATTCTTCAACGTCGGCAAGTTGTTGAGGCGTGACGGGTTCAAAATTTGAAAAGTCGAAGCGCAGACGTTCGGGCGTGACAAGTGAGCCGGCTTGATTGACTTGGTTGCCGACGACTTTTTTCAGCGCGGCTTGAAGTAAATGCGTCGCCGTGTGATTGCGGGCGGAGGAAAGTTTTTTGTCAATGTCGATTTTAATTTCGACAACCTCGCCGACTTTGACTTGACCCTCTTCGACGTAAGCCTCGTGATAAATCGTGCCGTCGGGAAGTTTCTTCGCGTTGGAAATTTTTATCTTGCCGAGTTCGCCGATAAGATAACCTTCGTCGCCGACTTGCCCGCCGCCTTCCGCGTAAAACGGTGTGCACTCAAGAATGATTCCCGCCTCGTCGCCGTCGTGAAGTTCCTCGACAAGCTTGCCGTCTTTCCATAACGCAAAAATTTTCGACGCGGTGCAAGTTTCGTCGTGAGTGAGGTGTTCGGTGTCGACGTTGAGCAAATCGGGCACGTCGAGGCGTTCGTTCGCGGCACGAGCTGCGCGGGCGCGTTGACGTTGAGCCTCCATTGCCTTATCGAAACCTTTTTTGTCCGGCGCAAGATTATTTTCCTGCAAAATTTCTTCCGTCAATTCGAACGGAAAACCGAACGTGTCGTAAAGCTTGAAACAAATTTCTCCGTCAAGTTCGGTTTTGCCCGAAGCTTTTGCATTTTCGATTTCGCGTGTCAAAACTTCCATGCCTTGCGCAAGCGTCGCGGCGAATCTGTCTTCTTCGAGGCGGACAACTTTTTTGATATAGGCAACGTTCTTGGCAAGCTCCTCGAAGTCGGGGATGTCTCCGTAAATTTTCGCAACGGAATCAATCGCGCCCTCAAGGAAAGCGTCCTTAATGCCGAGCATACGACCGTGACGAATCGCCCGCCGCAAAATTCTGCGCAGGACATAGCCTCGCCCCTCGTTCGACGGCAAAATTTTATCCATAATCATGAACGCCATCGACCTCGCATGGTCGGCGATAACCTTCATGGAAATATCTTTCTTGGCATCCTCGCCGTATTTGAGTTTGCTGACGCGCTCGACGTATTCGATTATCGGGAAGAGCAAATCCGTTTCGAAGTTGGAATTTTTTTTCTGAAGGACACTCGCCAAACGCTCAAGCCCGCAGCCCGTGTCGATGTTTTTATGTTCAAGCGGTTTGTATTCGCCGTCCTCCGTCTTGTCGAATTGCGTGAAGACGAGATTCCAAATTTCAAGGAAGCGGTCGCAGTCACAGCCGGGCGCACAAGTTTCTTTTCCGCAGCCGCGCTCCTCGCCGAGGTCGATATAAATTTCGGAATCGGGACCGCAAGGACCGGGACCAATCTCCCAAAAATTATCTTCAAGCCGCACGATGTGTTCGGGATTGAGTCCGGGTTGCTTGAGCCAAATTTGTTCAGCCTCGTCGTCGTTCGGATAAATCGATACCCAAAGTTTTTCGCGAGGCAAGCCGCAAACTTCCGTTAAAAATTCCCAAGCCCAAGGTATCGCGCTCTCTTTGAAGTAATCGCCGAAAGAAAAATTTCCGAGCATCATGAACGCCGTATGATGCCGCGCAGTCCGTCCGACGTTTTCTATGTCGCCCGTGCGAACGCAACGCTGATTCGTCGTCACGCGCGGACAAGGCGGTTTGAGCTTGCCCGTGAAGAACGGCTTGAGCGGAGCCATGCCCGCACCTATCATTAAAAGCGTCGGGTCGTTTTCGGGTATCAGCGAAAAGCTCGGCATAACCAAATGCCCTTTACTCTCGAAAAATTTCAACCACGCCGCCGCGATTTCTTTGCCTGTCATGTACTTCAAAATATCTGCCTCCCAAAATTTTTTGCGGGCGAATTATAGCACAGCAACGTTTAATTGTCGATTGCTTTTAAGCTTTGCAAGACGTTGAGCACTTTCGCCGGAAGATTTTTTTTCGTCTTGACCGTGAGGAAAATTCGTTGCGAACTTTCGATGAACTTAAAATCGCGGCGAAAAATTTTACTCAAGTCGATAACGCCCTGCGCGGGAATTTTTTTCAAGTCGGAAAAAATTATCTCGACGCGCAAATCTTTTTCCTTAATCGAAAGCACGCCCAAATTTTTCGCGGCAAGTCTTATCAACGCAACCTGCAAAAGATTTTCGACGGGCTCGGTGATTTTCCCGAAACGGTCGGTCAATTCCTCGCGCAAGTCTTTTACTTCAGCCGCCTCGCGCACGACCGCAAGCCGCCGATAAATTTCTATCTTGTCGCCCGCGTTCGAAATATAATTTCTGTCAATGAACGCCTCAATCGGCAAGCTGATTATCGGGTCGGGCGCGCCGTCTTGTTCAATCGTTTTGTTTTGAAGTTTTTTGACCGCATCTTCCAAAAGTTGACAGTACATTTCAAAGCCGACGCTCGCAATGTGTCCGTGCTGTTGTGCTCCCAATAAATTTCCTGCGCCGCGAATCTGCAAATCTCTCATGGCGATTTTAAAGCCCGCTCCCAGTTGCGCGAACTCCCTCATGGCTTGCAATCTTTTTTCGGCAGTCTCGCCCAAAATTTTATCGGCGCGGTGAACGAAATAAGCAAACGCCATCCGACTCGAACGCCCGACACGCCCGCGCATTTGATAAAGTTGAGCCAAGCCGAAATTGTCAGCGTCGTAAATTATTATCGTGTTCGCGTTGGCAACGTCAAGCCCGCTCTCAATTATCGAAGTCGACAGCAACACATTGAACGCGCCCTCGTAAAATTCCATCATGATGTTTTCGAGGAAATCGTTTGACATTTGCCCGTGCGCCGTTTGAATTTTTGCTTCGGGCACAAGCTTTGTCAATCGGTCGCGCATCATTTCAATCGTCTCTATCCGATTGTAAACGAAATAAACTTGACCGCCTCGCCGAATCTCTCGCCGAAGAGCCTCCGCAATTATTTCGTCGTTGTCTTCGATTATGTAAGTTTGCACGGGGAATCTTTCAGCCGGCGCAGTTTCAATCAAGCTCATGTCTCGCGCTCCGACCAAAGACATATGCAGCGTTCGAGGTATCGGCGTCGCGCTCAAAGTCAACACGTCGACACCCATGCTCATTGCCCGAATCCGTTCTTTCTGCTTGACACCGAATCTTTGTTCCTCGTCGATTATCAGCAAGCCCAAATCTTTGAACTTTATTCGGCTTGACAAAATCGCGTGCGTTCCGATTAACACATCGACTTGACCTGCGCGAACTTTTTGCAAAGTCGTGCGTTGTTCCTTCGGCGTGCGGAAGCGGCAGATAACATCGACCGTCGGAAGGAAGCCCGCGAATCTTTCCGAAAAAGTTTGATAATGTTGTTGCGCGAGGACAGTCGTCGGAACGAGCACCGCGCATTGCTTGCCGTTCATTGCCGCCTTGTAAGCCGCCCGAATTGCAATTTCGGTTTTGCCGAAGCCGACATCTCCGCAAACGAGCCTGTCCATCGGTCGCGGGCGTTCCATATCTTTTTTTATTTCGGCAACGGCACGAATTTGGTCGGGCGTCTCTTCGTAAGGGAAGGCCTCCTCGAATTCGCGTTGAGTGGCGTCGTCCTCGTCGAAGGCAAAACCCGAAGACTTTTCGCGCATGGCGTAGAGTTCCAAAAGTTTTTCGGCAATGTCCTCGACGGCTGCGGAAGCTCTCGATTTTGCCCGTGACCAATCGCCCGAACCCAAGCGCGATAATTTCGGCGCAGCGTCATCGTCGGAAATATATTTCTGCAGATAATTGACTTGCTCGACGGGAATGTAAAGCTTATCCGCGCCGCCGTATTGAATGTGCAAAAAATCTTTGCGTTGACCGTTAAACTCCAAAGTCTCGACGCCCAGATACTTGCCGATACCGTTTTCGACGTGAACGACGTAATCGCCGGGCTTAATGTCGCTGAAATGTTTAATCCTGTCGCCCGCCTCGGGATGAATTTTTTTCCGCCGCCGAATTTGCCCGCCGAAAATATTTTTTTCCGTCAAGACAGTGAGCTTTGCATTGGGCAACGTGAATCCGTCGTTGAGTGTGCCGAGCTGAAAATTTATCCCGCGCAAATTATTTTCTTCCAAAAGTTTTTCCATGCCGAGCATTTTTGATTGGCTTGTGAAGAGAAGATAAATTTTTTGTCCGAACTCAAGCAGGCGTGAAATTTCTTCCAAGAAAAATTTCGTCTGCCCGCGAAAAGTTGTGACATTGGCGGCGGTGATTCCGATTGTCTCTTGCGGCTCGACGGCGCGAATTTTTTTCAACATCAGCTCAAGATAAACGAGGCTGCCGGCGCGTGAACTTTGAATCAGTTCGGCGAAGGTAAAAATTTTTTTCTTGAGTTCGGGGTCTTCGGTCGTGAGTTTGTGAATCGCCTCGTAAATTCTTGCGGGCTCGTCGAAAATAATCGTGCCGCCCTCGCCCGCGCAGCTCAAAAACGGTTCGCTCGTCTTGTCGAAATTTTTTATCGGAAGAATCGTCACGCTTTGCAATTTTTTCACGGAGCGGAAAGTCTCAAAATCAATCGCACGCAGTGAATCAACTTCATCGCCGAAAAATTCAATTCGACAAGGCGACGCCTCGTTAATCGGAAAAATATCGACTATGCCGCCGTGCACACTGAACTTCCCGATTGCGTCGACTTCATCAGCGCGCTCGTAGCCGAATTCGTCAAGCTTGAGCAAAAATTTTTCAAGCGATAAATTTTGTCCGACCTCAACGCGAAATTGAAACTTCAAAAAATCTTGTCGCGAAAAATCTTTTTTGACTGCCGCCGCCGCCGTTGCCAACACGATTAAATTTTCGCCGCGCAAAAGTCTCGCCAAAATCTCCAAACGTTTTGCCTGCCGCTCCACGCCGATTGTTGAGGCGTTCACGTCGATTAAATCCATTTCGGGCAATTCGACGACTTCGACGCCCGGCAACAATTCTGCAAGGTCGTCGTGCCATTCGGAAATTCTTTCGTGCTCGCTGACCAAAATAATTGTCGGGCGCGGATTGAGTTCGTAAGCCGCAGCCGCCGCCAAAATTTTTTGCGTGCCCGTCACTCCGTAAATCAAAAACTCTCCGCGCTTTGAAAATTTCTTCGACGCCTCGCGAATCATTTCGTCGCGCAGTGCCTCTTCCAAAATTTTATGCATTGCCTCTACCTCGTGGAAACTTTTTAAAGCGATTATATTTGCTTGAAATAATTTTTTCAATATTTGCGCCGCGCTTGATTCGGTTGTATAATGCGGGGGAAATTTTTTTAAGGAGGGTGCAAATTGCTGTCAAAAGTTGCAAAAGTTTACGGCGAAACGGCTCTGATAAAGTTAATCGCCGTCGGTCTGGTGATTGGAATTTTGCTGGCATTGTTCGTGCCGGTAATCGTTCCGGTCATCGCGGTTTTCGGCAAATTATTCGTGAGCGCGTTGAAGGGTGTCGCGCCGATTTTGGTTTTCGTTTTGGTCATGAACGCCATGAGCCAAAAATCCGAATCGAACGCAACAATGAAGCCGATAATTCAACTCTACGTCATCGGAACTTTTTTGGCGTCGCTGGTCGCGGTCACTGCCTCATTTTTATTCCCGACGACTTTAAAACTCCAAATCGACGCTGACACGACAATCACTCCGCCGGGCGGAATCATTGAAGTTTTACAGAACGTCATAATGAACGTCGTCGACAACCCGATACACGCGCTGACGACGGCAAATTATATCGGCATATTGGCTTGGGGCGTTATCATGGGTTTGGCGTTCCGTCATGCGGGCGACGAATTGCATACGGTCTTGGGCGATTTGGCTAAGGCGGTAACAAAGGTCGTGCAATGGGTGATTCGCTTCGCTCCGTTCGGTATCATGGGCTTGGTTGCCGATGCGATTGTAACCAGCGGTGTCGACGCTCTGCTCGGCTACGCAAAACTCTTGGCGGTACTTTTGGGCGCGTTCTTCAGCGTGGCACTTATCATGAATCCGATAATCGTCTTTTTCAAAATCGGAATGAATCCTTATCCGCTTGTCTTGGCGACGCTCAAAGAAAGCGGCATTTACGCATTCTTTACGCGTTCGAGTGCGGCAAATATCCCCGTCAACATGAGCCTGTGCAAACGATTGGGCTTGAACGAGGATTTGTATTCGATTTCAATTCCTTTGGGCGCGACGATTAACATGGCGGGCGCGTCGATTACAATCGCCGTCTTGAGCTTGGCTGCGGCTCACACGCTGGGAATTTCCGTCGACATGCCGACCGCTTTGCTCCTTTGCATAATTTCAACCGTCGGTGCCTGCGGTGCTTCGGGCGTTGCGGGCGGCTCGTTGCTTTTGATTCCCGTTGCCTGTTCGAGTTTCGGCATCGACAACGATATTGCAATGCAGGTCGTCGGCGTCGGATTTATTATCGGCGTCCTTCAAGACTCTTGCGAAACGGCTTTGAATTCCTCAAGCGACGCGCTCTTCACGGCGACTGCCGAATTTGCCGAACGCAAAAAGCTTGGCAAGCTCAAAGCCTCCGACTTGACGCCGCGTGCCGAAGAATAAAATTTTATCGACAATGAAAAAAGACCCGGACGATTTGTTCCGAGTCTTTTTTGTTGTGAGGGAGGTCTTTCAGCAGATGAAGTGACCGTTCTTGTAGTTGTGAATCGCCAAGTTCATGGCTTCGTTTTCACTGAGCGTTCCGATTTTTTGTCCCTGCGCGTTCAAGCGATAGTATTCGTTGTCGCTGAAGCCGCCGTGGTCTTTAATCTTGACGCCGCTGCGGAAGAGGATGTCACGGAACTGTTCGCGCTGTTGGCTGTCGTTGCCGTGAAATTGCAAGCCTGTTTCGCGCGTGAATCTGTTCATGTCGGCTGCGGTTTGAGCGAGGGTGCCGCCCGCCACATTGTCGAGTTCCTCGTCGCTGAGGATTTCGTCTTTCAAAATTTCCTTTGCCATTTTTATCTTCTCCTTTGTGTTTGTCAATTTTCTTTCTGCCTCTTATACGTTGCGAATCGGATTTTGTTACACGCCTCAAAAAATTTTTTTCGCCGCGCCGATAACGCCGTCTTTGAAAAATTTTTCGACTTGGACTTTCACGACCGAGCCGAGAGAAATTTTTTCGTCGAAAGTATAAACGCGCACATAATTTTTTGTCAAGCCGTCAACGATTCCGTCCGTCGAAGTCTCCGCGATAATTTCAACTTCCCTGCCGATTAGTCGTTCGGAAAAATTTTTCGCCTTAGCTCGTGAAATTTCCAACGCCTGACTTGCGCGGGCTTTTTTTATTTGCGGAGGGATTTGATTCGGGAACGTCGCCGCCAAAGTTCCTGCCCTCGCCGAATACGGGAAGACGTGTATTTTGCTGAAAGGTTGCGCCCGAATAAATTCCAGCGTCTCGAAAAAATTTTCCTCCGTCTCGCCGGGGAAGCCCACGATTAAATCCGTGCCGATTGAAATTTCCGGGACTTCCTCAATCAGCCGCGCAGTCAGTTCCGAAAAATTTTTCGTCGTGTACGGGCGGCGCATCGCCTTTAAAATTTTATCGCTGCCCGATTGCAAAGGCAGGTGCACGTGATTGCAAATGCGCGAATCGTTTTTTATCAAGTCAATCAGCTCGTCGGTCATTTCGGCGGATTCAATCGAACCCAATCGAAGTCGCAGAGGATTCGCCGCGTCGAGGACAGTCTTTATCGCGTCGACAAGAGAAATTTTTTCGCGGAAGTCACGACCATACGCTCCGATATGAATTCCCGTCAAGACAATTTCCTTGAAGCCCGCCGCTTTGAGTTCCAAACACTCGGCGCGAATGTTTTCAAGGCTCCTCGACCTCACGCGCCCGCGAACGTAGGGAATTATGCAGTAGGAACAAAAATTATTGCAACCGTCCTCAATCTTCAGAAAGGCTCGCGTCCTGTGAGGCGTGTGCGGCAATTCCTCAAAGTCTTTGATGTCCTCGACGCTGCCGACTTGCAAAATTTTTTCGCCGCGATTTTTTAAAGCGTCTTCGACAAGCTCGACGATACGAACTCTGTCCTTCGTGCCGATTATCACGTCGACGCCTTCAATCTTCGAAATTTCTTCGGGCTCGCTTTGAGCGTAGCAGCCGACGACGACCAGCAAACAATTTTTCTTTGCCGCACGACGAATCATCTGCCGCGATTTTTGCGAACTGACAGCCGTCACCGTGCAGGTGTTCACGACGACGACCTCCGCCTCCGAAATTTCTTCCGTGATTTCACAGCCCGCCGCCTCGAAAAGTTTTTGCATTGCCTCCGTTTCGTATTGATTGACTTTGCAGCCCAGCGTTTGAAAAAAAATTTTACATGCGTTCATAATTTATCATCGCCAAGACGGAAACAGCCGCCGTGTCCGTCTTCAAAATTCTTTTGCCCAAAGTGACACTCACGCCGCCCGCCGATTTTATTTTTGAAACTTCGCGCTCGCTGAAGCCGCCTTCGGGGCCGATAAGCACGATAATATTTTTGTCGACGTTGAGGCTCAAGACCTCGCGGACGGTCGTTTCCTGCTCAAGCTCCCAACAAAACAAAAAGAGCGTGTCCTCGTCAAGCGGAGTGATTTCCTTCAACCAGTCGTCAAGCTCGCGAACGTTTTCGATTTCGGGGATTGTGTCGCGGGCGCATTGCTCGGCGGCTTCTTTTGCGATTCGTTGCCAGCGTTCAAGCTTGTTGTCTCTCGGTCGTGCAATCGTTCTCTCGGAAATGAGCGGCTGAATTTTTTCGACGCCCAACTCGGTCGCCTTCTCGATTATGTTATCGAAGCGATTTTGTTTGGGCAGGCAGTCGGCAAGAATAATTTTTTTCTCGACGACGATTTTTTGAAGTTCGCTGATACGCTTTGCCTTAATCGTTTCCTTGTCGAAGTTTATCAATTCAAGAATCGCGCAGTTGCCGGTGCCGTCGACCGCCGTAATTTTATCGCCGCGCTTGGCTCTCAATGACCGCGCCAAATGATTTGCGTCGCTGCCGCTTATCGTGACCTCGTCGGTTATCTTCTTCAAAAAAATTCTCTTCATGCTTTCACCTCGCGCAGATTATAACATAAAAAAATCCCGCCACATTGACGGGAAAAAATTTTTTATGCGTTCAAAGATTTTTGCAGATAATTTCGGTGGCTTGCGCGGTGCCGATTTTTTTGAAGCCGTCGGTGAAAATATCCGCCGTGCGCCAGCCGTCCGCCAAAGTTTTATCGATAGCCGCCTCGATTGTTTGAGCCGCCGCCTCTTCTTTGAGGCTGTAGCGAAGGAGCATCGCCGCGCTTAAAATCGTGCCCATCGGGTTTGCAATGTCTTTGCCGGCAATGTCGGGCGCGGAGCCGTGAATCGGTTCGTAAAGGCTGGTGAGTTCGCCGATAGACGCGCTGGGCATCAAGCCGATTGACCCGCCGATAACCGCCGCTTCGTCGCTTAGGATGTCGCCGAAAATATTATTCGTGACGATAACGTCGAATTGCTTCGGGTTGAGGACAAGTTGCATTGCCGCGTTGTCAACGTAAAGATGATTCAATTCGACTTCGGGAAAATCTTTTGCAACGTCGACGACAACTTTCCTCCAAAGACGACTTGCCGCGAGGACGTTCGCCTTGTCGACGGAGGTGACTTTGCCGCGACGAAGTTTGGCTGTCTCGAAGGCAAGCTTTGTGATTCGTTCGATTTCGGGCACGGAATAAATTTCAGTGTCCCAAGCCTGCTCGACGCCGTCTTTGATTTCCGATTCGCAACGAGGACCGAAATAAATTCCTCCGACGAGTTCGCGAACGATAAGCAAATCACTGCCGCCGACGAGTTCGGGCTTGAGCGGCGAGGAATTAATCAATTCGGGATAAACTTTTGTCGGGCGAAGATTGGCAAAAAGCCCCAAGCCCTTGCGCAAACCGAAGATAGCTTTTTCGGGGCGCAGGTGCACGGGCAACGAATCCCATTTCTTGCCGCCGACCGCTCCAAACAAAACGCCGTCAGCTTTCTTGCAAGCGTCAAGTGCCTCGTCAGTTAAGGGTGTCCCGAATTTTTCATAGGAAGTGCCGCCCGCGTCGCGTGTCTCAAATTCCAAGCCGATATTAAATTTTTCGTCGACCTTCTTCAAAACTTCGACAGCGGATTTTGTAATTTCCTGCCCGATTCCGTCGCCGGGTATCACGATAATTTTTTTCATAGCTTAAACCTTTCCTGCCAAAATTTTATAACCGTTAATGCGTTCTTCTGCGTCGTGTTGAGTCTTTTCAAAGAGAGCCTGCGCGGCGTCGGGGAAGTTTCTTTTCAAAGACGAATAACGAACTTCGCCCATCAAAAATTCTTGGAACTTGCTGAAGTCGGGATCCTTGCTGTCGAGCGTGAAAGGATTTTTGCCGGTGCCGACGAGTTGAGGATTGTAACGCCAATTCGCCCAATAGCCGCACTGAACCGCAAGCTTGCCTTCGAGTTGCGAAGAGCCCATGCCTTTTCTGATACCGTGATTTATGCAAGGCGAGTAGGCAACAATCAACGACGGTCCGGGATAAGCTTCCGCCTCCGTTATCGCTTTGAGCAACTGATTTTGGTCTGCGCCCATTGAAACTTGCGCAACATAAACGTAGCCGTAGCTCATTGCCATCTTGCCCAAATCTTTTTTCTTGGTCTTCTTGCCGGTCGCCGCGAATTGAGCGATAGCCGCAGCCGGTGTTGCCTTTGAAGCTTGACCGCCCGTGTTGGAATAAACTTCCGTGTCGAAGACGAAGACGTTAATATCTTCGCCGCTTGCCAAAACGTGATCGAGCCCGCCGTAGCCGATGTCGTAAGCCCAGCCGTCGCCGCCGAGTATCCATTGCGAACGCTTAACAAAGAAATCGCGGTTGTCATAAATTTTATTGAGCAGAACGTTATCGCCCTTTTGAGCCTCAAGCAGAGCCGTCAACTTATCGGCGCGTTCGCGAGTGTTTTCGCTGACGTTGAGATTTTCTTTCCAATCAGTCAACGCGGCTTTGAGTTCGTCGGAAATATTTTCGGCAAGAACTTTTTCAACATCGCTTGCAAGTGATTCACGAATCGCCTTGACGCCGAGGAACATGCCCAAGCCGTATTCCGCATTGTCTTCGAAAAGTGAATTGCCCCAAGCCGGACCGTGACCGTTGAAATTTTTTGTATAGGGCATGGCGGGAGCAGACGCGCCCCAAATCGACGAGCAACCCGTTGCGTTTGCAATCATCATGCGGTCGCCGAAAAGTTGCGTCAAAAGTTTTGCGTAAGGAGTTTCGCCGCAGCCCGCGCAGGCACCGCTGAATTCAAAGAGCGGCTGTTCGAATTGGCTGCCGATAACGGTCGTTTTCTTCGTCGGATTTTCTTTCGGCGGAAGTTTAACACCGTAGTCGAAAATTTTTTGACGAGCCTTCGCCGCATCGTTGAAGGGCACCATTGTCAAAGCTTGCTTCGGACAAACTTGAGCGCAGTTGCCGCAACCCAAGCAGTCGTAAGTCGAAACGGAGATTGTCAAATTATATTTGCCGCGAGAAATTTTCGAGGGGATTGATTCCATACCTTCGGGCGCATTTTTAAGTTCGTCTTCGGTCGTGAGAATCGGGCGAATCGCCGCGTGAGGACACACGAACGAACATTGATTGCAACCGATGCATTTTGATTTATCCCAAGCCGGAACTTTGATAGCCGTGCCGCGTTTTTCGTAAGCGGTGCCGCCGACGGGGAAAGTGCCGTCCGCGAGCCCGACGAATTTGCTGACGGAAAGTTCATCGCCCTCTTGACGGTTCATGACGTTTTGAACTTCGCTGATAAATTCGGGCGGGTCAACTTGCCGCGACTTGTGATTCATGCTCGTATCTTCAACGTCCCAAGTGCTCGTGTCGACTTTGTGCAGAGCCTCGATACCTTTATCAATCGCGCCGCAGTTCATGTCGACGACGTTTTGTCCCTTCGAGCCGTAAGATTTTTCGACGGCGTCTTTAAGATATTTAACGGCCTCGTCAATCGGAATGATATTCGCCAGCTTGAAGAAGGCGGCTTGCATTACCATATTGAAGCGTCCGCCGAGACCGAGTTCGCCCGCGATTTTCACGGCGTTGACGGTGTAAACTTGAATATCGTTTTCGGCAATGTAGCGTTTCATTGCGGGCTTGAGTTTATGACCGAGCTTTTCGTCGCTCCAATCGGTATTCAAAAGGAAAATGCCGCCGCGTTTCATGCCCGCGATTAAATTGTAATGATGAACGTAGCTTTTCTGCGAACAGGAAACGAAATCGGGTTTGGTGATAAGATAAGGCGAGGTTATCGGCTTTTCACCGAAGCGCAAATGGCTCATGGTAATGCCGCCGGATTTTTTTGAATCGTAAGCGAAATAAGCCTGCGCATAAAGTTTTGTGTTGTCTCCGATAATTTTAATGGCAGATTTGTTCGCGCCGACGGTTCCGTCCGAGCCGAGCCCCCAGAATTTGCAAGCGGTCGTTCCTTCGGGCGTGAGGTCAACGTCATGATGAGCGGTCGCGAGGGATTTATTTGAAACGTCGTCATTGATACCGATTGTGAAACCGTTGAGCGGCGAATCTTTTTTGAGTTCTTCAAAGACGGCAAGCAACTGGTCGGGCGTGGTGTCTTTGCCGCCGAGACCAAAACGTCCGCCGACGATAACGGGTTTATCGGCAACATCATAATAAGCGGCTTTAACGTCAAGATAAAGAGGTTCGCCGACAGAGCCGCTTTCCTTTGTGCGGTCAAGGACAGCGATTTTCTTGACGGTCTTGGGAATTGCGTTAAGGAAATGTTTGACGCTGAACGGGCGATACAAATGCACGCTGACGACGCCGACTTTTTCGCCTTGCGCGTTGAGGTAAGCCGCCGCCTCGTTTGCAGTTTGACAGCCGGAACCGATTGCGATAATGACACGTTCGGCATCGGGTGCGCCGCTGTAGTCGAAAACATGATGAACGCGCCCGGTAACCTTAGCCACTTCCGCCATAATCTCTTCGACGAGGTCGGGCAAGCGGTCATAGTTGTTGTTGACGGTCTCACGAATCTGGAAGTAAACATCGGGATTGGTTGCCGTGCCGCGCATGACGGGATGGTCGGGATTGAGTGCGTTGCGGCGGAATTTGTTCACGGCGTCGAAGTCCAAAAGCTTTGCGAGGTCTGCGTAATCAATCAGCTCAATCTTTTGAATCTCATGCGAGGTGCGGAAGCCGTCAAAGAAATTTATAAACGGAATGCGTCCTTTGATAGCCGCGAGGTGCGCCACTGCCGACAAGTCCATAACTTCTTGCACGCTTGATTCGGCGAACATTGCACAACCCGTTTGACGAGCCGCCATAACGTCTTGATGATCGCCGAAGATTGAAAGCGTTGAAGTTGCCAGTGCCCGCGCAGAAACATGGAAGACGCCGGGAAGTTGTTCGCCCGCGATTTTGTAAAGATTCGGAATCATGAGCAGGAAGCCTTGCGACGCCGTGTAAGTCGTCGTGAGTGCGCCCGCCTGCAACGAGCCGTGAACCGTTCCTGCCGCGCCGCCTTCCGATTGCAGCTCGACCAGACGAACTTTTTGTCCGAAAATATTTTTGACGCCCTTAGCCGCCATAACGTCCACATCTTCAGCCATAGGCGACGACGGCGTTATCGGATAAATCGCGGCGACATCCGTGAATGCGTAAGATACATACGCCGCCGCTTGGTTGCCGTCCATCGTCTTCATTTTTTTTGCCATAAACTTTCGAAGCTCTCCTCTCAACATTGGAAAATAAATTTGCGAGGAATTATAGCACGCCGCTATGAAAAAGTAAACCGCGCCGCATATGTTGAAAGTTTTCTTGCTGTCGGATTGTCTGTTGCAATCCTGCAAATTTTTCGGCAGGATATTTTCAATTAATTAGGAATTAGGAATGAGGAATTAGGAATGGAGGTTGAAATTTTGGTTCACATTGTGATTGATTTGGAAATGAATCCGGTCAGCAAAACTTTTAAAGACGTGCGCCGATTTACAACGGACGAGGTTATAGAAATCGGCGCGGTCAAGCTCGACGATGATTATAATCTTGTCGACGAATTTCAATGCTACGTCAAGCCCGAATACGGCGAGATAACCAAGCATATCACCAAGCTCACGGGCATAACTCAAGAGACCGTCGCTGACAAGCCGACCTTCCCCGAAGCCTTTCAAAATTTTATGGATTGGATCGGCACGTGGGACATGACGCTTTATTCGTGGAGCAATTCGGATATCAATCAGCTCAAAGCCGAATGCAAATTCAAAATGCCGAAATACAACATCGGCAAGCTGGAGCAGCAGTGGCAAGATTTGCAGAAGGCGTTCGACGACAGAATCGGTTTGCATTCAAGCTTGGCACTCAAACACGCAATCGGCGCAATGAATCGCGACTTCGAGGGCACGCAACACACCGCCCTTGCCGACGCCGCAAACGCCGCCGCAATCCTCGCGCTGCTTCAAGACGACGAAGAATTTTTCCGCGTCATGCAACCCGTAATCGATTTGCTCAAGCCGAAAGAACTTTCGCAATCAATCGGCGACAAGTACCCCGAACTCATGAAGTTGAAATTTGATTAGGTGATTGACATGAAGAAATTGGGAATACTCGGACCGAAGGGCACACACTCGGAAGAGGCGGCTCTTTGGCTGAAAAAATTTTCGCGGGAAGATTATCGTTTGGAAATCTGCGCTGACATCTTCGAGGTATTGACGGCGGTCAAGGAAAGAAGATTGGACGCGGGACTTGTGCCCGTAGAAAATTCGCTGGAAGGTTCGATAAACATCACGCTCGACACTTTGGCGAGGAGCGACACTTTAAAAATTTCGCGTGAACTTGTTTGGAAAGTCAAAAATTTTTTAATGACAAAACCGCTCGTCGACACGAAGGCAATCAAAAAAATTTTTTCTCATGCTCAACCGCTCGCGCAGTGCAGAAAATTTATCCATGAAAATTTTCCCGACGCCGAAATTATTTCGACGACCTCGACTGCCCGCGCCGCAGAGTTGGTTGCCGCTTCCGAAGAAAATTTTGCCGCAATCTGCACCGAACGCGCCGGCAAACTCAACGGGCTCGCAATCGCCGCAAAAGACATTCAAGACAACCCGAACAACTTCACGCGCTTTTTTGAAATCACTTACCGCCCTCGCGACGCCTCACCGATTGAAAATTTCGACGGCGATAAAGTTTTGATTATCTGCCAAATCGACGGCTCGCGTGCCGGTTCTCTTTGCGAAGTCCTTCAAGAATTTGCCTCACGCGGCGTGAACATGACCCGAATCGAATCACGACCTGCCCGAACGATTCTCGGCGCGTATATTTTTTTCTTCGACTTGGAAACAGACGCCGGCGAAGAGGCTCTGCGCGAATCGATTAAGGCGGTTTACGACAGGAGCATTTGGCTGAAAAATCTCGGCGTCTTCCCCGTCATACACGCTTAAAAAAATCCCTCTCAAACGGGAGGGATTTTTTATTTGGTCAGCTCGATAAATTTTTCTTCCAAAGATTTTTCCGCGCAAAGATTTTTCGTCGTGTCAAGTGCCGCCAACTTCCCGCGATTTAAAATTGCCACGCGGTCGCAAAGAGACTCTGCCTCCTCAATGTAATGCGTCGTCAAAACGATTGTGATTCCTCGCGCCTTTAAATTTTTTATCAGCTCCCAAATTTTTCGGCGGACTTGCGGGTCAAGCGCAACGGTCGGCTCGTCGAGGAATAAAATTTTCGGGCGATGAATCAGTGCGCGGACGATTAACAAACGTCGTTTCATGCCGCCCGATAATTCTCTCACGAAAGACTTGCGAACTCTTTCAAGCTCCACGAATTTCAAAAGCTCGTCAATGCGCTCGCGGCGTTCAAATTTTTTCAAGTGATGAAGTCGCGCATGCAATTCCAAATTTTCCTCAACCGTCAAGTCTTGGTCGAAGTTCAAATGTTGCGGCACAATTCCGAGCAAACTCTTGATAAAAATTTCGTTGCCGCCGATTGCTTGTCCCTCGAAAAAAATTTCGCCCGCCGTCGGCTTGAGTTGCAACGTCAACATTTTTATCGTTGTGGTTTTGCCGGCACCGTTTTTGCCCAAAAGCCCGAAGACCTCGCCGCGAAAAATTTCAAAGCTCAACTTATCGACCGCCCGCACTTGACCGAAAACTTTTTCAACATTGCAAAGTTCAATCATTAATTAATCCTCCCCAAAAATAATCGCGGGTAGTGAAAACCCGGCCGTCACGGACGACGGCCGCCGGCGTTAAAAACATGGATGTTTTTACAGCCGGTCAAAGCGTCTTTCTTTGCATACTTTCTTTGACGCCGACAAAGAAAGTATGAAGAAACTTGCAAGGCAAATTGTAACAGTGTAAAATATAAATCGCAATTATAACCGATTATTTACTCTGCAAGCAAAGGAAGTGATTCAAAATGGAGCTGAGACAACTTGAGTATTTTCAGATGGCAAGCCGCCTGAAAAACATCACACGCGCCGCGCAAAAACTTCGAGTTTCACAGCCGAACATCACCGTTGCAATAAAAAAACTTGAAGCGGAACTGGGCGTTCAGCTCTTCGACAGAAGTCAAAAACAACTTACCTTGACGCCCGAAGGAACAGTTTTTCTCAAGCGAATCGAACTTGCCTTGAGGAACATCGAGGACGCCGTGCTTGAAGTCAACGACTACAAGCAACTGCAAAAGGGCACAATCAAAATCGGAATCCCGCCGATGATGGGCGCGTATCTTTTCCCGAAAGTTTTTTCCGGCTTCCGAAGAATTCATCCGAAACTGGACGTGTTGTTGTTCGAGGAAGGCTCGCTGACCATTCGCGAAAAATTGGAAAGCGACGAACTCGACTTTGGAATTATAATCATCCCCGAATCCGCCCCGAATCTCAACGTATTGGAAATGAGCCGCAACCAACTGATGGTTTGCGTGGCGCACGACAGCCCGCTTGCCGAAAAAACGAAGATAACGCCCAAAGACATTGCAAAATCCGATTTAATCATGATGAAGGAAGGAGCCTATCTTCGCGAGGTCGTTCAAGAGAAATTGTCCGCGCTGAAAATTTCGCCGCGCACCGTGCTTGAGTCAAGCCAAATCGTCACGATAAAAGGGCTCGTCGCGCACAAAGTCGGAATAGCATTTTTGTTGGACTTCATTTGCGAAAACGCGGCGGACATAAAAGCCGTGCCGTTTTACGAACCGATATTTGTCGATATAGGACTTGCTTGGAAAAAAGAAAAGTACGTCTCGAAGGCGGCGCAAGCATTCATAGATTTTTGCAAAGAGCCGCTGTAAAAAAAAATCCCCGCCGCTCGACGAGTGACGAGGATTTTTTTTGCCACAGCCGATAAAAATTTTTTTGCAGGAAATATTCGCGCCCTGTCTAATTATCAAAAATTAATCATCAAACAGGAGGTGGCCGGTATGGGGAAGTTGGTTGTTATTGAAGGCTCGGACGGTTCAGGCAAGGCGTTGCAGACGAAAAAACTTTACGAACGTTTGCGCGATTTGGAAGTAAAGGTCAGGCGTGTGAGTTTTCCCAACTACGAATCCGAATCTTCCGCGTTGATACAAATGTACTTGCGCGGAGAATTCGGCGGCACGGCGGAGGCTGTCAATCCCTACGCTGCGGCAACCTTCTACGCCGTTGACAGATTCGCAAATTTTTTTAGCTGGAAAGATTTTTACGAGAGCGGCGGGCTTGTCTTGAGCGACCGCTACGTCGGCTCGAACATGGCCTATCAAGCTGCAAAGTTTGACAGCGAAAGAGAACGCACAAAATTTTTGGCTTGGCTCAATGATTTGGAATACGATCGTTTCGGCTTGCCGCGACCCGACATGACGATTTTCCTTGACATGCCGCCCGCAATCTGTGCCCTCCTCCGCAGGGAACGCGGACGCGATGAGGACATTCACGAAAGCGACGCCGAATACATGAATAAAATTTACAACGTCTACAAAAAAATCGCGCAGAAATTCGGTTGGAAGGTCGTCAAATGCGCCGACAGAAGTTTTGCGCGAAGCTCAACCGACATTCACGAAAATATTTTGGCTCTCGTCGAAGAACTTTTAATTTGAAGCAAGAGGTACATTTATGCTCGGCAGACTGAAATTTTTCTTTGAATCAATCGTTCGGGGGGGGGGTGATTATTCTTAGAGAGGACGGATTTTTTTTCGTCGTCCTCACAATTTTAAATTCGTCGATAATCTTGGCTGATAAAAATATTTCGGCGGGCGCGATAAATTTTTGGTTCGGTGCGTTGGCGATATTTTTCGTCACGGCGGCGAGTCATTTTTTATTTCCGAAACTTCGCCGCGTAATTCAAACCGTGCTGATAATTTTTTTCGCGCTCCGGTTCGTCGCGGACATTTTCTTGATTAAAAATTTCGGCGTGCCGCTGAACATGGACACCTTGCAAATTTTGCTCGGAACAAATCCTCTGACGGCACAAGCTTTCCTGCAAGAATACGTTTTGAATTTTAAAATCCTCGCGGCAATCGCGGCGTTCATAATCTTGACGGCGGCTTTGATTCTCGGCTTGAAAAAATTTTTGGCGACGCGCTCGGAGGAAAGACTCAAGCGGTTGACGATTGACTTGCTGATAATTTTGTTCCTGCCGCTGGTGGTTTATGCTTACAATGCATTTCACATTTTGCTCGGCTTGACGAATGCCCTTTTCTTCAACACGACGGCTTGGCGCACGGCAAATGACCTCCATTTTTTATTGACACAGTATCCGATAAGCAGCGAGGAAAAAATTTTCGCGGAGATGGACAAGCAGCTTGAGACCGAAAAAATTCTTTCTGACGAATCAAATATTCCGAACGTCGTCTTTGTCTTGGGCGAATCCACCGACCGCAATCACATGCAACTTTACGGCTATCGTTTGCCGACGACGCCGCACTTGAGTGCCCGCTTTGAACGCGGAGAAATTTTTCGCTTCAACGACACAATCGCTTGCGCCAACAACACCTCGCCCGCCATGGCGAAAATTTTTACTTTCGCGGAAAAAGAGGAGCCTCAAAGCGATTGGTATCTTAAAGCAAATCTTTTCGATATCCTGCGCCGAACGGATTATCATACGGTGTGGCTGTCGAATCAGAGTCCGCTCGGCTTGTGGGGAAATTTTGATAAATATTTTTCGGTTCGTTGCGATGAAAAATTTTTTATCGAGGCGGAAGACAAAATCGCGAGGCAAAGACAAATCGACGGCGTGTTGCTTCCCGTGCTTGACGAATACCTTAACCATGCGCGGGAGAAAAATTTTTGGCTGATTCATCTTTACGGCACGCATGCAATTTACAAGGAACGTTATCCTTCCGACTTTGAAAAATTTTCCGCAAAAGACATTGACAAGCCCGAAGAGCTTTGGCGGCAAGGCACTGCCGAATACGACAACGCCGTCTTGTACAACGATTTTATCGTCGACGAAATTATCCGCCGCTTCGAAAATAAAAACGCCGTCTTGATTTACATTTCCGACCACGCTGAAGAAGTCTACGAGAGTCGTAACTTCGCAGGACACTCTATGGAGGAAGCGGGCAACGTCCACATGATTGAAATTCCCGCGCTTGTTTGGGCGTCGAAAGAATTTCGCGAACGTTATCCCGAAAAAATTTCTGCAATCGAGGCAGCTGTCGACCGACCGTATCGCACGGATTATTTGATTCACACAATCCTCGACCTCATGGACATTCGCACGACTTCCTTCGACGAGAGCAAAAGCATTATCAACAAAAATTTTGAGGCGCGACCGCGAATTTACAACGGCGAGCCTTACGTCAAATAAAAAAATCCCCGCCGCTTGACGGGGAAGTTTTTTTGTCGAGTTCATTGCGCAAAGCCGAAGGCAGCTCTTTTTGTAAAAGGATAGCCGCTTTTCTTGCCGAGACTCCAATAAATCGGCGACCTGAAACAAAACATGAACACCGCAATGCACCAAACGAACGCAACGATATAATCATGCCAAGCGTACAAATTTTGTCCGTGTGTGCTTATCAAATAGTAAATCGCTATCGGCGTCATTCCGAATACGGCGGTGATTAATCCCGGATTGTAAAAAGTTTTGAGCTTGCGGTTGAAAAGTATCGCGTGCATAAAAAATTCCAAAAACGAAAACAAAATCGCGGCAAGCGTGAGAAATCTTATGCTCGGAATCATGAGCGGCAAAACGTACACCAAAAAAAGAAATCCCCGGTTGCCGAACAGCAAATTCAAATTATTTGCTCCCCGGCGCGCAGGATTTTTTTCCTTGCTGTTCATCAAAACTTTCATGCCGATATAAGGGAAGCCACCGGGAAATCCGAATTCCTCGAAGAAATGCAAAAGCATGCAGACGATAAGCGCAAGCAAAATGTTTTGAGTAAAATTGAATGAGGCAAAGTTCATGGTCAGCGCGACAATCGCAGCGAGAAACAAAGAGACCGTTGCCCAATGATTAACAAAATTTTTCATCGATATACCTCCAAAAATTTTTCAAAAAAAATCCCCGTACTTGACGGGGAAATTTTTTTGCGTCGAAAAATTTTAATCGAGTTCGTTGGCGTCCTTCGGAGTGTGAGCCAAAACTTTTTTGCCGGAGAACATGCTGGAGACTTCGCTTTCGCCTTCCATGAACTCTGCGCGGACGACCATGTAGAAATGCCCGATAGCGAAGAGGATTATGAACCAAGCAACGTAATGATGAATGTAATGGCTCATCATTTCGGAGCCGACGAGGGTATTGACCCAGCCGAATAAAAATCCGAACGTCGAAGAAGGATTCGCCATGAGGTACATTGCAAAGCCCGTGAGAATTTCAATCGCAAGCAAGACGTAAAGCATTGCATAGGAGCCGCGAGCCAGAGGATTTCTCAAAAACGGTGCGTGATGAGATTTTACAAGCATGTAGTGGAGGGCAACCTCGACGGTTTCGCTGTAGAAGTGTCCTTCCCAAAAGCGCGGAAAAAGTCTGTCGCCTTTGTTGATAATGAATCCGTAGACGCGCATAATCAAACCCGCACAGAGAATGAACGCCGCGAGGAAATGAATATCGCGCACGATGTCAACATACATGCCCGCGAAGACAGGCTCGGTTCCGCCGACGTTGAGAGGCTTGGTGATAATAAGTCCCGTGCCGAAGAGGACAAGAATCATTACGACCATAAGCCAGTGAAAAATTCTTAGAAACGGGCTGAAAAGATAATACTCCTTGCGCTTAACGTCCTTGACAGATTTAATCGCCATAGCCGCTCACCTCCCGTAGGGGTCGGTCGAAATGATATGAATCTCCTCCCCCTTGGCGTTGTACATGTGGGTAGCGCAGGCGAGGCACGGGTCGAACGAGCGAATGACTTTTGGAATTTCAAGCGGCTTGGTCGGGTCAGCGACGTGCGTCGTCATCATTGCAAGTTCGTAGGCACCGTGACCGGCTTTATCGTCACGAGGGCAGGCATTCCAAGTCGTCGGGACAATGCATTGATAGTTGTCAATCTTGCCGTCCTTAATGCAAACCCAATGACTCAAGCCACCGCGAGGAGCCTCGTAAAGTCCGACGCCCATGCATTCGGGTGCCCAAGTGTCGGGTGTCCATTTTTCATTGTTCATGGTCGTGGTGTCGCCCGTCTTAAGATTCGCAATTAGCTTGTCGAAGAAAAATTTATTAACCTCTGCGGCAAGTTGTGCGTCGAGGCAACGGCAGGCAGTTCTTCCGAGCATCGTCGGCATCCAAACATGAGCGGGCACACCCAAAACCGTCGAGACAACTTCAATTTGCTTGAGCATCATTTGTTCCGCCCAAGTCGGGTCGGGCAGCTGACCTTTGGCGGCTTTGGTGTAAATAACAATATAATGTGCGAGCGGTCCCACTTCGCAGAGCTTGCCTTTCCATTTGGGAGTTTTGAGCCAAGAATATTTTCCGCCCTCGTTGAGCGTTTCCCACATGGTCGGAGTTCCGGTCTTCGGTCCGGTGAATTTGTCTTTGGTGATTCCCTTCCAAGGATGCAAATCTTTGCCGGCACTTTCGGGATATTCGTACCAAGCATGTTCGACGCCTTCGGAGATGATGTCGGGCGATTTCAAATCTTCCGCGGTTATCGGAGTGAAAACAGCCTTCTCGACACCTTGAGCAAAGTTTTCGACGACGCCGTTTGAACGAACTAAAAGATTTTCAAAGTAGCCGCCGCCGTTCGAAGTGCCGCTGTAGCCGTTGAGAGGATAATCGCCGAAAGCCATGACACGTTCGCGAGCCAAGCCGCCGCCGTCAACGCGCCCTGCCTTAGCATAAATCACGCCGATAGCAACGAGGTCGGGCAGATAATAATTGTTGACGAGGTCACGAGCCATATTGACAGCCCTGTCGACAATCGCGAGGCGTGCCGTGTTAATCGGAGCGTTGCCGTCTGTCAAGCTGATAGCGCAGGGAACACCGCCCACAACGTAATGCGGGTGAGGATTCTTTCCGCCGAAGACGACATGCGGCGTAATAATTTCGCGTTGCTTGTCGAGCATTTCAAGATAATGAGCGACTGCCATAAGATGAACTTCGGGCGGCAAAAGTTTGTAATCGGGATGATCCCACCAATGCGCCGAGAAAATTCCGAGCTGACCGCTTGCAACGATAGCTTGAACTTTGGCTTTAATGCTTGCGAAATATTGAGGCGTTGCGGCGGGGAAGTCATGCGGATAAGCTTCGGTGTTGACTTCTTCCGGAACTTTTAAATCAAGCCGATAAGCATTGAGCACCGCAACTTGAAGTTCGGCAGTCTTGGCAGGGTCGGCATTCAAAGCTTCGACAGGGCTAACCCAATCGAGCGCGTGAAGATGATAGAAATGAATCAAATGATCTTGAACAGTCAAAGTCGCCGCCATAATGTTGCGGATATAATTTGCGTTGAGCGGGATTGCGATACCGAGAGCGTCCTCGACAGAGCGGACAGAGGCAAGCGCATGAGCCGTCGTGCAGACGCCGCAAATGCGTTGAATGTAAGCCCAAGCGTCGCGAGGGTCGCGGTCCTTCATGACGAGTTCAAGTCCGCGCCAAGCAGTGCCGCTTGAAATTGCATCGGTGACTGTGCCGGTTGTCTCGTCTACGGTAACTTCAACGCGCAAGTGCCCTTCAATTCTGGTTATCGGGTCAACTACAACGTGTTGCATAAAATTTCCTCCTCTTTAAGCTGACAGCTGACAGCTTACTCGTGATGATCCTCGTCGATAAGATTTTCGCGTTGGTTGCGCTGAACGATACTTGCCACAGCATGACCTGCCACGCCCGCCGCCGTCAAGACACCCAGAGCCGCGCCGATTTTGTCAACGTCACCGAGCTTGCCATATTGCGGGAGGCGACTTGTGAACGGGTCTTCGTCCCAGAATTTTGCATTGGAACAACCGATACACGGCGCGCCCGATTGAATCGGATAGCTCATGCCCTGCCACCAACGCAAATTGCCGCAAGAGTTGTAAGTTTCCGGGCCGCGACAACCGAGCTTGTAAAGACACCAGCCCGCCTTTGCACCTGCGTCGTCGAAAGTTTCGGCGAACATGCCCGCGTCGAAGAACGGACGACGATAGCACGTGTCATGAATTCTGTTGCCGAAAAATTGTTTCGGACGACCGTCGGCGTCGCAGGGCGGCAAGCTTCCGAACAAAGCAACATGCATGACAACGCCCGTCATGACTTCGGGAATCGGAGGACAGCCGGGAACTTTGACGACGGGTTTTCCGCCGACGAAATGTTCAATGCCCGCCGAGCCCGTCGGATTCGGTTTTGCCGCTTGAATGCCTCCGTAAGCCGCACAACTTCCGTAAGCGATAATCGCCGCCGCACCTTTGGCAGCCTTCGCCAAAAGATGAGTGAACGTGTGCCCGCCGCTCATGCAATAGACGCCGCTGTCTTTTGTGGCAACCGCTCCTTCGACGCAGAGGATATATTGCCCGTTGTATTTGGCAATGGTTTCGTCGAGGTGAGCCTCGAACGGTGCTCCGCAAGCCGCGCTCAACAAATGGTCATACTCCAACGCGATTGACGAAAGCACAACGTCAGAGGCAAGCGGTGCTCCCGAACGAATAAACGATTCGTCGCAACCCGTGCACTCGTGTCCGTGAATCCAAACGACCACAGGCAGAGGTTTTGTTTCCGCTGCCTCCACGACTTTCGAGAACATATCCGTGCTCAAGCCCATTAACGAGGTCAACGCGACGCAGCCTTTTAAAAAGCTCCGACGAGAAAAGCCGCGCCTAAGATATGCCTCCCATAAACTCTCCCTTTTTTCCAATTTCCGCCCCTCCTCAGGTTTGATGATTGATACGCAATGAATGAGTCCCAAAAAAATTTTAACATAATCAATCCGCCGTCAATGATACAAAAGCAACTTTCGCCAAAGTTTATTTAAATCCTGCCCGCCGTTGAATGCCGCTTATAAAAAAACGCCCGCCGATAATCGACGAGCAAAAATTTTCAACACGATTTAAAAGTTGAAGTATTCTTTTCTGTGGTGTGCAATCAATTCAGCGTCGTTGGACAGGAGACCTGCCTCGCCGAACGTGTAACGTTTTCCGTCCTTCGACAACACGTTGTAACTGGACAGCACCAAAAATTTATCGTCGCAAATAAAAACCTTCGCGTGCGTGTCCGTCCGCTTGATTTTGAAATTCGGATAGTTGCGGAAAATTTCTTCAAGCCTTTCGGCGGTCTCGTTCGTTTTGCGATTTTCGTCAGCATTCTCCTCGCCGATGCCGTAAAAAATTTTTATCTTGACGCCGCGTTCCAGCAATGCTTGAAATTTGGGAATGTATCTGTCCGCCACGTAATTCAATTTCATTGCCGTAATATCAAGTTCAACTTGAGCCGACTCGACCGCTTTGTCAAAGCGTTGCCGAATTTCTTCGTCCTTGAGCGGTTGAAGCTCCAAGTTTTTCAATCGTTCCGTCAGCTCCAAAACTTGCGGGCTTATCTTCGTGCGAAATTCAATGTAGCGTTCAAAACACCGCTCGAAAGATTTTTTAGTCGCCGAAACTTCCGCGTTAAGATTTTCGTTGAGATTGTCGTTTTTGTCGACGACCTTCATCGAACCGTAAGTTTGAACGACCTGCGCGGTGTCCCGAAGGATTTTGCGATAATTTTCGTCGCAACCGATTTCTGGCGCGGTGAAAGACAAAGCAACCAAATGTTGAAAAAATTCGGCGGAACGATAGAATTCGTGATTCATCTCGCGCAAAATCTTAAAGCCATTTTCTACGCCGGCGAAATAAATTTTATCGGACTCGCGCCGCTTCTCGTAAGCTGCCCGTTGAGCCGTTGCTTTTTTGTGGGCGTCCGCTATCTGATTGTGAGCGACAAGCCCCGCTACGGCAATCGCAGGCAAGAAAAATGCTACTCCCAAAACTGCCGCGCCGCCTGCCATGCCGAGCCCGCCGCTTGCCAAGGTGCCGCCGCCCAAAGCCGCAAGCAAAGCATGTGCGTAAGCGGTGCCCGTCAAGCCAGAAATTGCCGCGCCCGTGCCCGCCGTACCGAAAGCCGTCATGAGCCCGACCGCACTGACGCCGACGCCCAAGCCCGCTCCGAATCCGCTTTTTATCGCGGTGCTTCCGTCGAACGTAACTTGCTTGTCTTCATTGCCGACAAGAAATTTGTTCATATTACTTTCGGAAAAATTTTTCGCCGAAACTTCGCGGTCAAAATAAATTTTCTCCAGCGTATTCAAAGTATCGAACTGCTTGCGCACGTTGTCGACAATCCGCAAATAATCTTCCCGAATCGTTTTGAAATCGCGCTTATAGTGTTCGGCATTGGTTTTGAAATTTCTGTCAATCTCGGCGCAAAATGCGTTGCTTGCTTCAATTTCCTCCTTAAGTTGCCAATCGTCGGCAAAAGTTTTTACGCCTTTTGCCACAAGCTTGCCTCCTTCCAAAACGGCCTTACCGCCAAGGTAAGCAACGCCGCCGACAATTCCGATTCCGCCGTAAAAAATTTTTTCACCTAACGAAAGTTTTTCCCATTCATTCACAGTTATCATCCTCCT